>NZ_CALMPC010000040.1:0-2632 GCF_937872235.1 uncultured Thermomonas sp. | reverse complement strand
CCGACACCACCCACTTCGGCTTTCGCGATGTGCCGGTGGCCGAAAAACAAAAATTGGTGGCCGAGGTGTTTTCCTCGGTGGCCGGCAACTACGACTTGATGAACGATGCCATGAGTCTGGGCATCCATCGTGTGTGGAAGCGCTTCTTCGTGGCCACCTGCCAAGTGCGCAGAGGCGCACGGGTGCTGGACCTGGCCGGCGGCACCGGCGACATCGCTGCACTGCTGAAAGACCGTGTGGGCGATACCGGCGAGCTGGTATTGGGCGATATCAACGGTGACATGCTGCGCGTGGGCCGCGACCGCATGACCAACCGCGGCAATGTGCGCGGGTTTGACTATGTGCAGTGCAACGCGCAGAGCCTGCCGTTTCCGGATGCCAGTTTCGACTTGGTGACGATGGCGTTTGGCCTGCGCAACGTCACCGACAAGGACGCCGCGCTGCGCGAAATCCAGCGCGTGCTGAAAGTGGGCGGGCAGGCGCGGGTGCTGGAGTTTTCGGAGGTGCAGGCGCAGTGGTTCAAGCCAATCTACGACTTCCATTCGTTTCATGTGCTGCCCAAGCTGGGCAAGCTGTTTGCCGGTGATGCCGACAGCTATCAATATCTGGCCGAATCCATCCGCAAGCATCCGCCGCAAGCAGAATTGCAAGCGATGATGGAAGCCGCCGGCCTTGCGCGCTGCAGTTATCGCAACCTGAGCGCTGGCATCGTGGCCATTCATACCGGCTACAAGGTGTAAGCGATGGGCGAGCTGAAAAGTTTCCGCGAAAGCCGCTGGCGCTATTCGCAATTTGTCATCCTGGGTCTGATCGCAGCAGGTCTGGCGTATTGGCTTAGCCCGCTGGGTGGGTTGCTGTCGCTGGGCATCGGCGGCGCAGTCGGCATCGGGTATCTGCTGCTGGAAAAAAAACGCGGCGTGATCTGATGGCCGCGTTGCAATTGGAGCCCAGCTGGAAGGCGCGCATCGGTGACTGGTTTGCGCGCGAGGACATGCAGCAGCTCGCCCATTTCCTGCGTCAGCGCAAAGCGGCCGGAGCCACGGTGTATCCGCCCGGGCGCGACATCTTTGCCGCTTTCAATGCCACTCCGTTCGATGCGGTGAAGCTGGTCATCCTTGGGCAAGACCCTTATCACGGGCCGGGCCAGGCGCATGGGCTGTGCTTCTCGGTGCTGCCGGGGGTGCCGGTGCCGCCGTCACTGCTCAATATTTACAAGGAATTGGAGGCCAGCACCGGCTTCACCCGCCCCGATCACGGTTATCTGCTGCCGTGGGCACAGCAAGGCGTCTTGCTGCTCAATGCGGTGCTCACCGTGGAAGACGGCAAGCCCGGCAGCCATCAGGGCAAGGGTTGGGAAGGCTTCACCGACCATGTCATCGATGTGCTGAACCGTGAGCGCGACGGGCTGGTGTTTTTACTGTGGGGCAGCTACGCACAAAAGAAGGGCGCAGTGATCGACCCGCGCCGCCATCGCGTACTGAAAGCACCACACCCTTCGCCGCTATCGGCACATCGCGGGTTTCTGGGCTGCGGGCATTTTTCATCAACGAATCAATACCTTGCCCGGAATGGCCAATCCCCTATCGAATGGGCATTGCCGCCACTGGCGAACCTCGCTGCAGGCTTGTAATCGGCCTGGGCGGCCGCATATCAACTCACTGTGTCGGAAGCACCCGCATCATTCCATGAATGGAACGCAAGGGAACTCTTCAAGCAGTTAGCAGTCAAAGATGGCGACTGCTAGAATCCAAGGCATGAGGGACACCACCATGACATCCACCGCACTTGTTGCCAACAACCTGCCGATCCCCAGCGCGATCGGCTCGCTGGAAGCCTACATCAGCGGCGTGCACGAAATTCCGGTGCTCACCGCCGAAGACGAACATGCCTTGGCCGTGCGCCTGCGCGACCACAATGACATTGGCGCTGCGCAAGATTTGATCCTCTCGCACCTGCGCTTCGTGGTGCACGTGGCGCGCGGCTACAGCGGCTACGGCTTGCAGTTGGGCGACCTGATCCAGGAAGGCAATATCGGCCTGATGAAAGCAGTCAAACGCTTCGACCCGGCCGTGGGCGTGCGTTTGGTCAGCTTTGCGGTGCATTGGATTCGTGCCGAGATGCACGACTACATCATCAAGAACTGGCGGATCGTGAAAGTCGCCACCACCAAGGCGCAACGCAAGTTGTTCTTCAACCTGCGCAAGTCAAAAAAGCGCTTGGGCTGGCTCAATGCCGCCGAAGTCAGCGCCGTGGCCAAGGACTTGAACGTGTCCGAGCGCGAAGTGCTGGAGATGGAAGCGCGCCTGTCTGGCCGCGACATCGGCTTTGACGCCCCCGATGATGCCGACGACGACCACGCCCCGCCCGCCCCGGCCAATTACTTGGTTGCACACGACGCCGACCCCGCCAGCGTTTACGAATCGGCCGACAGCGAAGCCGACCAACTGGACGTGCTGCGCGAGGGCATGGCCAAACTCGACGCCCGCAGCCGCGACATCATCAAGCGCCGCTGGCTGGACGCCGACAGCAAGGTGACCCTGCAGGAATTGGCCGACGAATACGGCGTCTCCGCCGAACGCATCCGCCAGATCGAGGCCAATGCGCTGAAGAAGATGAAGGCGCTGTTCGCGGC
>NZ_CALMPC010000039.1:0-2606 GCF_937872235.1 uncultured Thermomonas sp. | reverse complement strand
GCACGCTGTGACGGCTTGGGCTTTTCGAAGAGGCCCATGCGGAACTTGACGCGCAGGATGCGACGCACGGCATCGTCGAGGCGCGCCATTGGGATGTCGCCTGCTTTGACATGCGCCAGGGTCGATGTGTATAGCCCCTTCCAGCTGTCCGGAGCCATCGCCATATCGAGGCCGGCATTGAAGGTCTGCGCGCAATCGGTATTACTGCAACCTGGAATCTGGCCATGACCGTTCCAGTCGCCCACGATCAAGCCACCAAACTGCATGCGACCCTTCAGGATGTCGGTCAGCAGGGTCTTGTTGGCGTGCATCTTTTCGCCATGGAAGCTGTTGTATGACGCCATTACCGACTGTGCGCCGGCTGCAATCGCGGGCACGTAGCCGGCGGCATGCACATTGCGCAATACCGCTTCACTGACCTCGGTATTGCCCTGGTCTTTGCCATTGGTGGTGCCGCCATCACCAAGGAAATGTTTGACCGATGTCATCACATGGTGGTCATCCAGAAAGTCGGGTGCGCCGGCTTTGCCTTGCAAGCCTTCCACCATCGCGGGTGCCAGCAGCGCAACGACCTTCGGGGCTTCGGAATAGCCCTCGTAGCTGCGCCCCCAACGGTCGTCCTGCGGCACCGCCACGGTGGGTGCAAACGTCCACTCCATGCCGGTGGTGCGGGTTTCGACAGCGGTGATGCGGCCGATCTGTCGAATCAGGTCTGCATCACGGGTCGCACCAAGGCCGATATTGTGTGGAAACAAGGTGGCGCCGATGATGTTGCTTTGTCCATGCACGGCATCGATGCCCCAAATGACCGGGATTGCCTTGCCGCCTTGCGAGGTGTCCATTGATGCCTCCCAGAATGCATCGGCAAGCGCCAGCCACGCCTTGGGTGGTGCGTTGTATTTGCCGCCCGGGTCGGAGCCGCCTCCGGCCAGGATCGAGCCCAAGCGATAGGTGCGCAAATCTTCGGGCTTGATCGAATCGATATCGGCTTGAATGGTCTGTCCGACCTTTTCCTCCAGCGTCATGGTAGCCATCAATGCGTCAATCCGGTGTTCGATGGCGGGAGTGATTGGCAACGGCCATGCCGGCTGCGGCCATAGCGATGGATGCAGCGGGACGGCGACGGTCGCGTGCCCGGAGTGCGCGCTGTGGGCGCTACCGGCAAATGCGATGGCGGCGAGCAGGGCGATGGCTAGCCGTCTGCGATGGCGCGGCAAGGGTGAGTTGGGTTGGGGCATGGCAGTGGCTCCATCTGCGATAAAGTGAACACCGGAGTTGTCGCGTTGCATCATGACAGCGCTGTCAATAGTAGGCAGAATATAACCGACTTTGTGGCACATGGTCGGCCCGTTGCTGGTGCCGCGCTTGCGCAAGGTAGGGACAATGCTCATGCGACGGACAACAACAGGGAAACGCACAGGATGAAAGCATCGCGGGTACGCATCGAGGACGTGGCAGAACAAGCGGGCGTGTCGATGAAGACCGTTTCGCGCGTACTCAATCATGAGCCCAACGTCTCGGAAAGCACGCGCAAGCTGGTGGAGGCGGCAGTGGAGAAGCTGCGCTACCGGCCGTTGCCATCGGCGCGCATCCTGGCCGGAAGCCGCTCGTATCTGGTGGCGATGCTGTTCGACAATCCGTCCAGCAACTATTTGATGGAAATCCAGATGGGCGTGCTGGATGCCTGTCGGGATCGGCATTACAACTTGATGTTGGCACCCTTGACGTTGGCGGATCGGGGTTTGGTCAGCAAAGTGGAGTCGCTGATCCTGCAGTCGCAACTGGATGGCTTGCTGTTGACCCCGCCGTTGACCGATGACCCTGCGCTGTTGAAGCGATTAGTCGAATTGGAAGTGCCCTGGTCCAGCGTCTCGGCGAAAGAGCAGAACCGCAAAATCGGGGTGGTGGTAGATGAATTTGGCGCCGTGTGCGCGATGATGAAGCACTTGGTATCGCTGGGGCATCACCGAATTGCCCATATCAGCGGGCATCCAGCGCACGGCGCCACGGGTTGGCGTTTGGCGGGCTACAAGGAGGGCTTGAAGCGCGCGGGTTTGCGCTTTGATGCATCGCTGGTGGTCGCAGGCGAGTTTTCCTACGATTCCGGGTATGCCGCAGCCAATAGATTGCTGGACTTGAAGCGCCGGCCAACCGCGATTTTTGCGGCCAATGACGATATGGCGGCGGGGGTGATTTGTGCCATCCGCGAGCGTGGTTTGTCGGTGCCTGAAGACATTTCGGTCTGTGGTTTCGATGACACGCCCATCGCACACCAGATTTATCCTGCGCTGACCACGGTGCGCCAGCCGACCCGTGAGATGGGCCGGTTGGCTGCGCTGGAGCTGCTCAACGAAATCCGGGAACCCGCCAGCGGCAGTGTTGTGGATGTGCCGTATACCCTGCAGCTACGGCGCTCCACCGCGGCGGTGGCCACCGCCGGGAATGGATGAACCCGGCGATGGTGGCAATGCCGGGTTGCAAGTGACACTGTGAATTAATGACTTGTGCCGGCCGCCAGCTGGTCCAGATCAATCCCTTGTTTGCGCAGCAGGCTGGATGCGCGCAGTGCATAGAACGCCAGATAAGCAAAGCAGACCACACCCACC
>NZ_CALMPC010000038.1:0-23790 GCF_937872235.1 uncultured Thermomonas sp. | reverse complement strand
CGCGGTTGGCCACACACCACTTCAACAGTGGCTGCAACTGCGGAATGCGGGCCTCACTCAAATACAACTTGCGCAATGCCTGCGGGCGGCGCGCAAACACCGCTTGCACGGCGTTCATGCCATACAGGCGCAGCTCGGCATCGCGGCGCTCACGTGCGGAGTGTGCGGGCACGGCATCCTCCTGCGGCGCGGCGGCGCGTGCGGGGGCGTGGCGTGGCGAATAAGGGCGTGGCGTACCCTCTCTGGGAGGATAGGGGCGCGGTGCGCCCTCACCCGTTGCGCGCGGGCTGTGCGCTTTCGGGCCCCGCGCTTTGGAGCCGGAACCCCACGGGGAATTGCCATCGTGATCACGCATGACCGCCTGCCTGCGGGGTTTCCGCTTCCAGTTTTTCCAAAGTATGCGCAAGTTGTTCCGGCGAATGCGTGTATTTGGCCAGCAGCGCATAGAACGCCGGCACCACGAATAGCGATAACAGGGTCGAGAACGACACCCCGAAGATCACCACAATGCCAATCGTGGCACGGCTGGCCGAGCCCGGGCCACCAAAAATCACCAGCGGCACTGCGCCCATCACGGTGGCAATCGATGTCATCAAAATCGGGCGCAGGCGAGTGGCGGCAGCCTCGACAATCGCATCGTGGATGCTGCGGCCTTCATCGCGCAATTGGTTGGCAAATTCCACTATCAGGATGCCGTTTTTCGCCGCCAAGCCCACCAACATCACGATGCCGATTTGCGAGAACAAATTGACCGTGCCCTTGGTGACCCACAACCCGATCAATGCGCCCAGCACACCCAGCGGCACGGTCAGCATGATGACCAGTGGATGCAGGAAGCTTTCAAATTGCGCCGCCAACGCCAGATACACAATCAACAGCGCCAGCGCGAAGGTCACCAGTACCTCGCCGCCGGATTGCTGCAACTCACGCGATTCGCCTTTCCAGCTGATTTGCGCGTAGTCCGGCAGGCTTTCGCGTGCGGTTTTTTGCGCCCACGCCACCGCTTCGCCCAGCGGATAGCCCTGCGCCAGACGCGCACTCAAGGTAATCGAGCGCAGGCGGTTGAAGCGGTTCAAGGTGCCCGGTTCGGCCACTTCTTTCAGCGTCACCAAATTCGATAGCGGCACCAACACGCCGCCGCGCCCGCGTACCTGCAAGGCATCCAGCGCCGCCACCGAGTCACGGCCTTTGCGGTCGGCTTGCAGCTTGACGTCGTATTCCTCGCCGTTATCGACAAAGGTCGTCACGCGGATGCCGCCCATCATGGTGGACAGTGCATGGCCGATGTCGGTGGCGGAGACGCCCAGATCCGCCGCACGCGCACGGTCGATCACCACCCGCATCTGCGGCCGGGTTTCCTTGTAATCCGAATCCGGCCCCATGAACCCGGGATTGCCTGCCATCTTGGCCAGCATGATGTCGCGCCAGCCGGCCAGTTCTTTGTAATCGGGCCCACCCAGGACCAATTGGAATGGTTGCCCGCGCGTGCGCACCAGCCCACCACCGGCCTGCGTGCGTACTTTCACCCCGGCAAGCCCGGCAAATTTCTTTTCCAACTCGGCCGCCAGTTCCACCGTACTTTTGCTGCGCTTATCCCAGGGCTGCAAAAACACCATGGCCCGCCCGGTATGCATTTCTTCGCTGGCCCCGAAACTGCCCGGCACCCGTGGGTTGGCGCGCAGGATGGTTTTATCGGGGCCGATGTCTTTGGCCAAAATGGCTTCGACTTTTTTCATCTGCCCCACGGTGTAATCAAAGCCCGCGCCTTCCGGACCTTCCATCATCAATTGGAAGGACCCGCGATCTTCCGACGGTGCCAATTCGGTGGGCAGCAATTTGAACAAGGCCACCAGCGCAATGACCGCTGCCAGCAGCAGGCCGGCAAACAGCCAGACCCGATGCACATTGCGCCCCAGTACGCCGCGGTAGCCACCGGCCAGCCGCTGGAACCGGGCATTCAACCACTCGCTCACCTTGTTTTCATGCACCGCATGTGGGCCGGTATGCGGACGCAGCAATTTGCTGGCCATCATCGGGGTCAGGGTCAATGCCACGAAGGCAGAAATGGCCACCGCCGCCGCCAATGCCACCGACAATTCGCGAAATAGCCGCCCGGTATTGCCCTGCAAAAATCCCACCGGCAAAAACACCGCGATCAACACCGCCGTGGTGGCCAACACCGCGAATGCCACTTGCTTGGTGCCACGCCGTGCGGCAACCAATGCCGGCTCACCCAAGTCCACCCGGCGCTGGATGTTTTCCACCACCACGATGGCATCGTCCACCACCAGACCAATGCACAGCACCAAGGCCAGCAAGGTGAGCAGGTTGATCGAAAACCCGAATGCATACAGCGCGATGAACGAGGCGATCACGCACACCGGCACGGTGACCGCCGGGATCATTGCCGCACGCACGCTGCCCAGGAACAACCAGATCACCACCAGCACCAGCACGATGGCTTCGATCAGGGTTTCATACACCCGCTCCACCGCCGCCGAAATGAAGGTGGTGCTGTCGTAGGCGACATAAATATCGGTGCCTTTGGGCAGTGATGCGCGAATCTTGTCGCCCTCTGCAATCGCTTCTTTCGCCACTTCCAGACTATTGGCGGTGGAAGTCTTGACGATGCCGATGCCCATCGCCGGTTCGCCATTGCTGTGGTAGTAGGCGCGCCGTTCGGTGGACTCCAACGCCACCTTCGCCACATCCCCCAACGTCACCACATACCCATCACTGCCCTTGCCCAGCGGCATCCGTGCGAAGGCCTCGGGGGTGGTGTAGTCACGCGCCACGCGCAAAATGAAATCGCGATTGGTGGATTCAATCCGGCCCGCACCCAGCTCCACGTTTTCAAGGCGTAACGCATTTTCCACATCGCTGGCGGTCAACCCCCGCGCCGCCAACTTGTCGCCATCCAGCCATACGCGCATGGCGTATTGCTGGCTACCGCCCAGAAACACCCGCGCCACGCCTTGCAGACTGGAAAACCGATCCACCAGATAACGCTGTGCGTAATCCGACATCTGCATTTGATCCATCGTGGTGGAGCGCAGATTCAGCCAGATAATCGCATCGGAATCGGCTTCCACCTTGCTGATTTCAGGTGGCGTGGCCTCGGTTGGAATGCGGTCGGACACGCGGCTGACTGCGTTGCGCACATCGTTGGCCGCAGCTTCAATATCGCGCGAGGCATAGAACTCGATACTGATCCGCGAGCTGCCGTTCTGGCTGTTGGAATCAATCGTGTTGATGCCTTCGATGCCGGCCAGTGCGTCTTCCAGCGGCTTGGTGATGCGGGTCTCCACCACCCCCGCCGAAGCGCCGGGATAGTCCACCTGCACCGACACGATGGGCGGGTCGATGGCCGGCAACTCACGCAAGGTCAGGCGCAGGAACGACATCACCCCCAGCACGATCAGCAGCAGGCTCATCACCACCGCCAGCACCGGGCGCTTGATCGAAAGATCGGACAGATTCATGGCTCAGTGCTTCGCATCATCGGCCATGGGTGCAGCACCTGCAGCCACCTTCGCTCCCGGCTGCAATTTGCCGGTGCCTTCGGTGACGATGCTGTCGCCTGCTTGAATGCCGCTGGTCAGCATCACCTGACCGGGAATGCGGCCACCCACCACCACATCCGCCTTCTCCACCGTGCCATCACCCTTTACTCGCCACACAAACGTCTCGTTGCCAATTTGCTGCACCGCCAATTCGGGCACCACCAAGGCTTTGCGGGTACTGCGCAGCAAAGCCACGCGTACCAGCATGCCGGGCTTCAGCAAGCGCTCGGGGTTGGCAAACTCGCCGCGCACGGTGGCCGAACGCGAGCCGGCATCCAGTCGCGCCGCCACCGTCTGCACGCGGCCATCAAAACGTTTTCCGGGATACGCCCCGGCAGTACCCGTCAACGCCTGCGCTGGCGCCACGTCCGCCAGCTCGGTTTCCGGCACCGGGAAATCCACATACACGCGCGAAATATCATCTAGCGTGGCGATCACCGTGCCCGGTGTCACCAACGCGCCCGGGCTGACCTGGCGAATGCCCAACACACCGGCAAACGGTGCACGAATCACCCGGTCACTCAGATTGGCGCGAATCTGGCCCACCTGCGCACGCGCCGCGTCGCGGGTAGCGCGGGCGGTATCCACCGCGGAACGTGCCACCAATTGCTGACCGCCCAATTGGGTGAGCCGCTGCAATTGTGCTTCGGCATCTTTCAGTTGCGCCTGCGCCGAGGCCAACAACGCGTCTTGCTGTTGCCCACTCAAAGTCACCAGCGGCGCGCCTTTGGCAACGTCCTGCCCGCTTTCGAAATGCACCTGCTGCACGGTTTCGCTGACCTTGGCGGTGACCGTGACGGCCTCGTGCGCACGCACCGTGCCCAGCGCTTGCAAGTTGTCGTTCCAGTCCTGCAAGGCAATCGTGCTTACCACCACGGGTACCGGTTGATTGCCACGCCCACCGCCGGGGCCGCTACTGCCGGGCTTGTCTTGCTTGCCACATGCCGTGAGCATCAGCATGGCCACCAAGGCAGCCCAGAAATGACCAGTGAACCGCTGTGACATGGGGGGACTCAAGCGTGGGGTTGCCGATTTTAACTGGCGAGGATGACCGTCTTCCTGTGCCATCGGCTGGGGGGCAAACCACGACGTCGGTCAAGCTTCGCCACAAAGACGAACGCCAGCACTCGGCTGGCGCTCGATTTCACGGCGATGGCGCGAGGCGATCAGCCCTGCCACTGTCCCAATGCAGCCAAGCCATTGGCCTTGGCGCGTTCGAACACCGTCGCCTGTGCCTTGGCGTAGTTGCCGGCCATGTCGGTGGCCCACAGCTTCAGCGCGGCCTGCTGCATCGCACGACCATAGCTGAACGACAGCGGCCACGGGTTCGGGCCCATCTTGTTCATCGCGTCCAGATGCGCGGTGGCATCGTGGTCGTTCTGGCCGCCCGACAGGAACACGATGCCCGGCAAAATTGCCGGCACCGCCGACTTCAAACACATCAACGTGGATTCGGCCACTTCCTCGACGCTGGCCTGCTCATCGCACGCCTTGCCCGGGACCACCATCGAGGCCTTGAGGATGGTGCCTTCCAGCATCACGCTCTGGTTGTACAGCGCATCAAACAGCGAACGCAGCACCACTTCAGTCACTTCATAGCAGGTGCCGATGTCGTGATCGCCATCCATCAACACTTCCGGCTCCACCATCGGCACCAGACCGCACTCCTGGCACAGCGCGGCATAGCGGGCCAGCGCATGGCTGTTGGCCTCGATGCAGGTACCGGAAGGGATGTCGTCGCCGATGGTAATCACCGCGCGCCACTTGGCAAACCGCGCGCCCAGCTTGTAGTACTCCTTCAGGCGGTCACGCAGGCCGTCCAGGCCTTCCGTCACCAGTTCGCCGGGGAAGCCGGCCAGCGGCACCGTGCCCTTGTCCACCTTGATGCCGGGGATCATGCCGTTGTCCAGCATGTACTTGGCAAACGGCACCCCACTCTTGGTTGATTGGCGGATGGTTTCGTCAAACAGGATCGCGCCGGACAGGTACTGGTTGGCGCCCGGCGCAGTCAGCAGCAGCTCGCGGTAGGCGCGGCGGGTGTCTTCCGTGCACTCGATGCCCACACCCTCAAAGCGCTTCTTGCAGGTAGCGGAAGACTCATCAATGGCAATGATGCCCTTGCCCGGGGCAACCATGGCACGGGCGGTTTCGGCAAGTTGTTCGATACTCATGGCGTAGGCTCTGCTGGCGGTTGGAGTTATCCGCCAATTATAGCCGGGCTGCGCTTGCAACTTCCCCACGCATGCCGGGTACGCGCTGATTGCCACGTCATGGCTCGCATGGCTCGCGCCTGGACGCCTGCCAGCTGCCAGCAATGACGCCTGCGACCAATTTCAAAGGTCATGCGCCGCCTTGACATGGGTCAGGGCAGCGGGATTGGGGTTGCGTAGCATGGCGTTGTAGTTGCAAACAGGAGTCAGCAGCGATGTCTTTTCAACTTGATCCAGCCCCGAATGTGCATGTATTCGATGCACGCGGAGTCGCCCGTCGGTTTCGGCATTCCGCCATCTTTGGCGCATTGGGGGCGCTGCGTAATGGCGAAACCATGCGCTTCATCAACGACCATGACCCCATCCCGTTGCTGGGCCAAATCCAGCAGCGCTTTGGCGAGCATGTCACCGTTGAATATCGCCAGCGTGAGCAAGCAGGCGTAGTGATCGACTTCCGCATCGTTGGTTTGCCTGAGGAGTAAGTCATGGCGCTACCCGCCTTTTTTTCCGCGGCACCAGGAATCGTCCTGCGCGATCCATTGGCGGAATTATTAGGTGCTGCGGAAGGTGGCTTGATTGAATATGGCTACGCCGATGCGGTGCGCTTGGCCGGGCATTCCTGCCCCACGGTGGCCGGTGCGTATCTGATGGCGCGCGCCGCCCTGCGCGCGCTGTATCCCGATGCAGTGCCAGAGCGTGGCAGTGTGGTGGTAACGATGAGCATGGCAGAAGAGGAAGGTACCACCGGCGTTATCGCGCAGGTGTTCACTTTGCTCACGGGTGCTGCGGGCAATAACGGATTTCACGGGATTGGAGGGCACCATGCGCGGCATGGCCTGCTGCGCTACGGCAGTAACGACTTATCCTGCATCGCTGGTTTTTGTCGCAGTGATACGGGCGATACAGTGTATGTCTCGATGGATCTCTCCAGCGTATCGCCTGCGCCGCAGATGCGGATGCTGATGGGGCGAGCCTTGGCCGCAGATGCCACTGACGCTGAGCGTGCCGCCTTTGCCTCGGTGTGGCAAGACCGCGTGCGCAAGTTGTTGCTGCAACATGCGGAGGATGCCCGCGTAATCAAGGTGGTGCGCCACTAGCGGGGGTTCGTCCACGCCAACGCTGCTTTACGGTACGGCTACACTCATGCATCCATCAGCAGAACAAGCCTTCCGGCCAGGAGACACTCATGCAACGCGTCACCGGCATTGGCGGCATTTTCATCAAGTCAAAAGACCCGGAAGCACTGAGTGCGTGGTATCGCGACCACCTTGGCTTTGACGTGACCGATTGGGGGGGTGCCATTTTCCATTGGGGTGGCCCCGACAGTGCCCCAGGCATGACTATCTGGAGCCTGTTTGACATGGGCACGGACAAAATGGATCCCAGCCCTGCGCCCTTCATGCTGAACCTCAGGGTTGCCGACCTCGATGCATTACTCGCCGCATTGCGCACGGAGGGCTGCAATGTGCTGGGCGATTCGGAGTCGTCCGAATTTGGAAAATTCGGCTGGGTGATCGACCCGGAAGGCAATAAAGTGGAGCTATGGGAGCCGCCAAGCGGGCAATAGCCCGCAAGCGCAGCAAAAGGGGACGGAAGATGCTCAGTGCTGGGATCGCATCGCCATGCCCTTATTCCCTACAACTCCCCCAACCCCGTGGCACGGCCATCGCTGCCGATCTCCAGCAGGCGCAAGGTATTGGTGGCGCCTTTGGTTTCCATGTGTTCGCCGCTGGTAAACACCACGCGGTCGCCGGGGTTCAATAAACCTGCTTCGACCAACAGGTGGATGCTGCCGCGGGCGGCTTCGCGCGGGGTTTGGCCGCGGCTGTCGTAGTCCATGGCGAACACGTCGCGCATCAGTGCCATCTTGCGCCGCGCAGCGGCGTGATGGGAAAACGCATAAATCGGTACGGCGGAACGAAACCGCGACAGGTAGCGCGCGGTACCGCCGGATTCGGTCATCGCCACCACTGCGCGCACGCCGACGTGTTCGCACAGGAACATGGTGGCCATGGCAATGGCTTGGTCGGCGCGGGCAAGACCACGCTTGGCTTGTTCGAAATCGGTATCGGCTTCGAATTGTTTTTCCGCGCCCATGCAGATGCGCGCCATCGCCTCAACCGCCTTCACCGGCCAACTGCCGGCGGCGGATTCTTGTGACAACATGACAGCGTCGGTGCCGTCGATGACGGCGTTGGCCACGTCCAGCACTTCGGCGCGGGTGGGAATGGGGCTGTCCACCATGGATTGCAGCATTTGGGTGGCGGTGATCACCACTTTTTCGCGGGCCACGGATTCACGGATGATTTTTTTCTGCAGCCCGGGCAGTTCGGCATCGCCAATCTCCACGCCCAGATCGCCACGCGCCACCATCACCACGTCGCTGGCATCCACGATTTCGGTCAGGTTTTCAATTGCTTCGGCACGTTCGATCTTGGCCACCAGCGCGGCGTTGCAGCCATGCGCACGTGCCACCCGGCGCGCTTCGTGCATGTCTTCGGCATTGCGGCAGAACGACACCGCGATGAAGTCCACCTGCATGCCCGCGGCAATCACGATCAGCTCGCGGTCTTTCTCGGTGATCGCGCCCAGTGACAGCCCGCCGCCTTGTTTGTTCAAGCCTTTGCGGTTGGACAACACGCAATCGTTGAGGATGGTGGTGACGATGCGTTCGCCCTCCACCGCCGTCACTTGCAACTGCACGATGCCATCATCCAGCAACAGCACATCGCCTGCGACAACATCGCCCGGCAACTCCAGATAACTGACGCCCACTTGGGTGGCATCGCCCGGCGGCACATCCAGCCGCGCCACTAGGTCGAAACGGTTGCCGGCCTTGAGTTGCACTTTGCCATCGGCGAACGTCTCCACCCGGATTTTGGGGCCGGGCAGGTCGGCCAGAATGCCCACTTCGCGCCCAAGCTTGGCCGCCATCGCCCGCACCGCTTCACCACGCGCCACTTGCGCCGACGGGTCGCCGTGGGAAAAATTCAACCGCACCACGTCCACCCCGGCACGCAGCACCGCTTCCAACACCTCGGGCGGGTCGGTAGCCGGGCCAAGGGTGGCGACGATGCGGGTGTGGCGGCGTTGTTGTGGCTGTGCGGCGGTCATAAATGGCGGAATGACATCGTTGTCTAAATGATTCTTCCACGCTATCACAGCCGCACGCCAGGTGCTGCATCCTGCAAACGATTAAATCGCACGCGCTGCCAATGCCGCGACCGCCGGCAGGGTTTTGCCCTCCAGAAATTCCAGGAACGCACCGCCGCCGGTAGAAATGTAGGACACCTGTTGTTCGATGCCGTATTTATCGACTGCGGCCAAGGTGTCGCCGCCACCGGCAATCGAGAACGCACTGGAGGCCGCAATCGCACGCGCCACCGCTTCGGTGCCGTGACCAAAGGCGTCAAATTCGAACACACCCACCGGGCCGTTCCAGACCACGGTGCCGGCCTTGGCGATCAGGGCGGCATAGGCGGCGGCGGTTTGCGGGCCGATATCGAGAATCATGTCGTCCGCACTCACTGCATCCACCACCTTCACTGTCGCCGGCGCATCAGCGGCGAATGCGGGTGCCACCACCACATCCAGTGGCAACGGAATCTCGGCCCCGCGTGCTTTGGCATCCGCCATGATCTGTTTGGCGGTATCCAGCAGGTCCATTTCCACCAGCGATTTGCCCACGCCGTGGCCCATCGCGGCGATAAAGGTATTGGCAATGCCACCGCCGACGATCAACTGATCGACCTTGCCCACCAGATTGCCCAGCAATTCAAGTTTGGTGGACACCTTGCTGCCCGCCACAATCGCCAGCAGCGGCCGCGCCGGGTTGGCCAGTGCTTTGTCCAATGCATCCAGTTCGGCCATCAGCAGCGGGCCGCCGCAAGCTTGCTTGGCAAACCGAATGGCACCGTGGGTGGAGGCTTGCGCACGGTGTGCAGTGCCGAATGCATCCATCACATACACATCGCACAGCGCGGCGTATTGCTTCGACAACGCCTCGCCATCGGACTTCTCGCCGATGTTCATGCGGCAGTTTTCCAGCAGCACCAATTGCCCCGGCGCAATCTCCACGCCGTTCAAATAATCCTTGATCAACGGCACATCAAAGCCCAGCAATTCCGACAAGCGCGCGGCCACCGGTGCCAGCGAATCGGCTGCGCTCCACACGCCTTCTTTCGGACGGCCCAAGTGTGAGGTGACCATCACGGCAGCACCTTTTTCCAGCGCCAATTTGAGGGTGGGAAGCGAGGCCGTGATGCGCAAGTCCGAGGTCACCCTGCCATCGGCCACTGGCACATTGAGGTCTTGGCGGATCAACACTTTCTTGCCGGCAAGATCAAGGTCAGACATGCGTGAGATGGTCATGGGCGGGGCATCACAGTGCGAAAAGGAGGCCCATTGTCGCGTTGCACTGGCGCAGGTTCAAATCCCGCGCTTCGCCGCCCTGTGCCATCAGGCACTGACGCCGTTGCGGCCTGCCGCCTTGGCCCGGTACAGCGCGGCGTCGGCACGATGCAGGAGCGCCTCGATGTCCCGATCACCCGTTTGGCAAACCGCAACGCCAACACTGACCGTCAGTCGCCCACTGGGTGCTTTGGCGTGGGCGATGTCAGCATCAAACACCCGCAAGCGCACACGTTCCCCCACCTGCAACGCCTGCTCGATGGTGCTGCCTGGCAAGAACACCGTGAACTCCTCGCCACCGGGGCGCGCCAAAACATCATCGGCATGCAGCAGCGCACTGCGCACCGCGCCAGCGAACCGCCGCAATGCACTATCGCCCGCAAGATGACCATAGTGATCGTTATAACTCTTGAAAAAATCGATATCGAGTGCAAGCACAGCCAAAGGCGTGCCGGAGATCTTGAATTGTTGCCACAAACGTTCGCCCTCCTCGACGAATCCACGGTAATTCAAGCACCCAGTCATCGCATCGGTTCGGCTGATGAGCTCAAGTTTTTGGACAGCCTGCCGCAACGATTCAGTACGCTCTTCGATCACAGCCTCGCGCTCACCCAACACCTGATTCAATTCCTCGAAGGCGTTGTTCATGCGCCCGCCCAGCTCGCCGATTCCGTCCGCCAATGGCTGCAACTCCTCTGGCAGGCGGCTACGAAGCGCCGAATCCAACTTGCCACCCAAGGCATATCCATGCAGGCTGGCCAACAGGTAGCCGATATTGTGCCGAAGCATTTGTCGCTGCAGCCACAGCGCCCACACCATGCCCAGCAAGGTCACTGCCAGCAGCGCAAACAGCAACAACAAGCGCGGCCGCAACGGTGCCAGCAAGATCTCGCGCGGCGCCACCAGTGCCAGCGTCCACTGGTTACGCATGGCCACGGCTTCCACATAGGTATCGCCAGGCTCGCGCAGCAGGTCGCGCCGGAGCTCTACGCGCCCACTGTGATCTGCGGCGAGCGCCATCTCGCGTAGTGCCATGCCCTGCCGGCCGGCGTCATCCAACGATTTCCAACGGAGTCCTGCGCCGGCGTACACCACGCGATTACTGCGATCCAGCAATAGCAGTTCGAAATTCCGGCGCGCCAAACTTTCGGCACTCAAGCGGGCGATGCTCTCGACAGGAATGGCAGCCTGCAGCACCCCCTCGAAGCGATCCTGACGCAACAACGGCGCAGATACCGCCACCACTACTTCACTGCCATAAATCGGGCGTTGATACGCGTCTGAAATATAGGCACGAAACTGGTTGTGATTGACCTTGAACCAATCTTCAGCAGATACATCGACGACCACTTGCGGCTGCTCCCGCAAACGCGTATCGCGCATTATGACGACCCGTCCATGCGCATCCACATGCAATGCTCGCAACATCGAGGGGTAGATCTTCAGCAGCCGCGACAACTCCTCACCGCTTACAACTTGATCATCAGCCACTTGATCGGCCAACAACCGCACACCGGCCTGTTGTGATTCAAGAAACTCATCGATAAGGCTGGCACTCAAGCGTGCATTGGCGTCCAAACGCAGCATCAAATCGTTGGAGTCGCGCTGCCATTGGCTCCACAACATGGCCACGCTGAACAACAGCACAGGCAGCAGTGCGGTCAGCACCAGCCCCAGCGCCAATCGTTTGCGCAGACTCCACTTCGATGCAGCCACAGCCCCTCCTAAGCTCTTTTGTACCATGCACGCCATCGGTCTGGCGGCAACATCGCCGGATCGTGACCGACTGCAAATCGACGCTTCAGCCCCCGCGCAGCAACGGCAGCCGTGGACCCAATGGAATCGGTGCCCGCCCCGGCTCCGGCAACCCCAACCCATACCGCAAACTGCGGCCAATGCGACTGGCGTATTCGTGCACCAATTCGGCTTGCGTGGGGGTGAGCAGCTCATCGGCAGTGGCGCGCCACAACGCCAACCATTCGATGAAGTGTTGGGTAGTGATGGCATGGCCCTGGTGTTTTGCCATCGGATTGCCGCGATAGCTGGCCGCACGCAAGATGACCGAACCCCAGAATGAGGTTAGCAGTGCCTTGTGCGCGGGCCAGTCGTGCACGGCGGCATTGAACACCGGACCTAATGTGGGGTGCACTTGAATCTTGTCGTAAAAGCAGTCCACCAGCGTCGCGATTTGCGCATGGCTGGGGATGGCAGCGTCGGGGGCGAGAGTGGTGTCCACGTGTCGGCTCATGCTGGTATAGGGGGAAACAATACGATCATCGCTTCCCCATATTATCTGCGCCTGCCATTGCCAATGGGCCTCGGCTACCATCAAGCTGACAAGCAACTGACATACGGCTAGCGCACACCGGCGGGGAGCAAGGCATGCGGGCACTGTGGTTTGAACTCAAACGCCGCAACGTGTTGCGCATGGCGCTTGCCTACGCCGCGCTGTGCTGGCTGTTGTTGCAAGTCGCCGATCTGCTGTTGCCCACCTTTGGCATACCGCCCTGGGTGATGCGGGCGCTGGTGCTGCTGGCCGTGCTGGGCTTTCCGTTGGCGATGATGTTTGCCTGGACCTACGCCTGGACTGACCGGGGCTTGCAACGAGAAATCCCGGCGGCACCTGCCAGCGCCCCTGCAACCGAATCCCCTAGCGCAGATCCGATTGCCGCCTCGATCGCGGTGTTGCCGCTGGTCAATATGAGCTCGGACAAAGAGCAAGAGTATTTCTCCGATGGTTTGTCGGAGGAGCTACTCAACCTGTTGGCGCAAGTGCCTGAATTGCATGTAGCCGGGCGCACCTCGTCGTTTTCGTTCAAGGACACCCAAGCCACGATTGCGCAAATCGGGCAGGCATTGAACGTGGCCACGGTGCTGGAAGGCAGCGTGCGCAAGAGTGGCGCACACGTGCGCATCACCGCGCAGTTGATCGAAACCCGTGGCGGCTATCACCTGTGGTCACAAACCTACGACCGCCAGCTGACCGACATCTTCGCAGTGCAAGACGAGATTGCCGCAGCGGTGGTCGCGGCGCTCAAACTGAAGCTGCTGCCATCGCACCAGCCCAGCCATGCCGGTCACCACCTGCCCGGCCCCGATGCCTACAACCACTTTCTGCTGGGCCGACAATTCCTCAATCGTGCCACCGAAGAGGGCTTTCGTCGCGCCGGTGAGGAATACCGCAAAGCCATCGCGCTGGAGCCCACTTATGCCGCCGCATTGGCGGGCTTGGCATTGGCCGATGCGTATGCCGCGGACTACACCCAAACCGATGCACAGATGTTGGCGCTGCGGGCGCAGGCGCGGGCCACGGTGGATCAGGCGGTCACACTGGATCCAACGCTGGGCGAGGCCTACACCGCACGTGCCGTGCTGCGCTTTGTGTTTGAACACGACTGGGAGGGCGGGGCCAGTGATTTTCGCCAGGCTCTGCACTTCAACCCCGGCGATGTGATGAGCCTGTGGCAATACAGCCGCTTGCTGGCCGCACAAGGCAAGCTGGCAGACGCCTTGACCCAAGCGCAAGCGGCCACCCGGCTAGACCCGCTGTCGGCGCAAGCGTGGGAGATCCAATCCCGCTACCAAATCGCCTTGGGCGATTTTGCCGGCGCGCGTGCGGCGTTGGATCGTGCCTTGGATATCGCTCCCGAACATGGCCGCGCACCTGTTGGCATGGGCCTGTTGTATTTGTTGCAAGGCGATGCCGCAACCGCTGACCACTGGTATGCGCGGGCCGACAACGCCACCTTTCGCCTGTGCGGGCAGACAATGGCGGCGTTCAGTGCTGGCCATGAGGCGGCATCGCTGCAAGCGCTTCAAGAATTAACCGACACCCAAGCGCATACCAGTGCTTACCAAATCGCCGAAGCCTTCGCTTGGCGCGACCAGCGCGACGATGCGTTTGCTTGGCTGCAGCGCGCGATTGTGCAATACGATGCCGGGGTGCAATACATCAAATACGACCCAACCTTGCGCAATTTGCATAGCGACCCGCGTTATCGGGTGCTGTTGCAGCGCATCCGGCTGCCGCTGGATTGAAATCCAGCCAAGGATACGCGCTGAGCAAACACACAAAGCCCCGCACGGGGCGGGGCTTTGCTGAAACGATGGCGGAAAATACGATTACTTCGCCATCACCTTGACCATTTCCAAACACTTGTTGGAATAGCCCCACTCGTTGTCGTACCAGCTCACCAGTTTGACGAAGGTGTCGTCCATCGCGATGCCGGCTTCGGCATCGAAGATGCTGGTGCGGGCGTCGCCACGGAAATCGGTAGCCACCACTTTTTCTTCGGTGTAACCCAAGATACCGGCCAGCGCACCTTCGCTTTGCGCCTTCATTTCCGCGCAGATTTCGGCATAGGTGGCGGGCGTTTCAAGTTCCACGGTGAGATCCACCACCGACACATCGCTGGTGGGCACGCGGAAGCTCATGCCGGTCAGCTTCTTGTTCAATTCCGGAATCACCACACCCACCGCCTTGGCCGCGCCGGTGCTGGACGGGATGATGTTTTCCAGAATGCCGCGGCCGCCACGCCAATCCTTGTTGGACGGGCCATCAACGGTTTTCTGGGTGGCGGTGGCGGCATGCACGGTGGTCATCAGGCCGCGCTTGATGCCCCATTTGTCATTCAGCACCTTGGCGATCGGAGCCAGGCAATTGGTGGTGCACGAAGCGTTGGAGATGATCGCCTCGCCGGCGTATTTGGCATGGTTCACGCCATACACGAACATCGGGGTGGCGTCCTTCGACGGGGCCGACAGCAGCACTTTCTTGGCACCAGCATCGATGTGCTTTTGGGCGGTATCGGCCGACAGGAACAGGCCGGTGGACTCGATCACCACGTCGGCACCCACGGCATCCCATTTCAAGTTGGCGGGGTCGCGCTCGGCGGTCAGGCGGATGCGCTTGCCGTTCACCAGCAGCGCGCCGTCTTCCACCGCTACATCGCCCTGGAAGCGTCCGTGCACCGAGTCGTGCTTGAGCATGTAGGCCAGGTAATCCGGCTCCAGCAGGTCGTTGATGCCGACGATTTCGATAGCGTCGCCAAAGTTCTGCACGGCCGCGCGAAACACGCAGCGCCCGATGCGGCCGAAGCCGTTGATACCGACCTTGATTGCCATTGCGGGAAAACTCCTGAGGGAAGATGCGCCGAACCTGACGCGGGGGCTTATCATTTTAGCCTTTCCCCACTCTGCCGGCTTGACCCATGTCCAGAATCCTGCGTTCTTGCTTCGTGATCTGCCTGCTGTGCGTATTGCCCGTCACCGCGGCCTGGGCTTGGGGTGCGTTGGGCCACGCCTTGGTGGGCGAGTTGGCGCAGCGCCACCTGAACCCCAAAGCCCGCGCCGAAGTGTCCAGATTGCTGGCTGGCGAGCCCAACCCCAGCCTTGCCGGCGTGGCCAGCTGGGCCGATGACCTGCGCAACGACGACCCACCGCGGTTCAAGGAAACCCAACGCTGGCACTACATCAATGCCAAAGGCGGCGGCTGCGATTTCGACCTTGCCCGTGACTGCCCCGACGGCAATTGCGTGGTGGGCGCGATCAACAAACAACTGGCCATCTTGGGCGACCGCAGCCAACCACTGGAAGCACGCCGGGATGCACTGAAATTTGTGGTGCATCTGGTCGGCGATGAACACCAGCCCATGCATGCCGGCAACCGTACCGACAGCGGCGGCAACCGGTTCCAGATCAGCTTGCGCACCCCCATCGCACCCGAAGCCTACGCGCAAAAAAGTTATGTCGATGGCGTGATGGGCACCAATCTGCATTCGGTGTGGGATTACTACATTCTCGCCAGCCGCAAATTGAAACTGCTGGATTACGCCAAGCTGCTGGACAAACAAGCGTGGGATCCTGCCTCTGCGGCCACCGGCACCCCGCTGAATTGGGCCGAGGAGTCCTGCACATTGATCGATGCCAAGGGCATTTATCCACCCGAGGATCAGCACAAGATGGATCACACCTATCTCGATCAAATGCGCCCATTGGCCGAAGCGCGCGTACATGTGGCCGCCGAGAGGCTGGCGAATTTGCTGAACCAGACACTGGGCCAATAACGCTGCACTGAAGCTTGCGCATCATCCCGCGAAGGCGAAGATGACGCGCAAGTGGGACGCAACTCAGCAGCCTTGTTCCTGCGGCCCGGTGGCCCAGCTGCCACGCAAAGATGCCGGCATCGCGTCGTAGCCAGCCAAGCCGGTGCTGGCCGAAAACACAACAGCGATTGCAGTAGGGCGGGTGGGCTTGACTCGGGTGGCCGCTGACGCACCATCCGGCCGAAACTCAACCGGCACCCGCACCTTGCCGGCAATCGCTTTTCCATTCTTCATCGCCGGTTTGAACCGCCACTTCTGTGCGGCTTCAAGAGTGGCGGCATCCAGCTGCGCATTGCCGGATGTGCGTTCGACCTTCAGCCCAGTGACGCTGCCGTTGGCGGCAATATCAACAACCAGCACAACGGTTCCGCCGATGTTTTTTTGCAACGCATCTTTCGGATATTGCGGCGGATTTGCAGTGCGTGAGACGGCATCTATCTGCCCGGACTGTAACTGCTTCACTTTCGATGCGGGGACAATTGACGCTGCGTTTGCGCTCTTGACGGGTAACTCCTTCGCCGCCAAATCATTCAATGTGACATCCAGCCGCAACCCCTTGAACGCCTTGCCTTCATTTTCCGCGACAGCTACAGAACCAATCTGGATAGCCGCTGGCTTGCCGTTCAGAGCGATTAACTTTGGCTCTGCAACCTGTTTGCCATCTTCATCAATGCGCAGCACCAGCGCCAATGCGGGCTTACCTTGATGCTTGACCCGGGTCACGGTGCCAACAATGACGAAGCGTCTGCCATCGGCATCCGTTTCCAATGAGAACGGCTTGCCTACTTTGCTCACCACGTGCAACACCTTCGGGGCATTCTCATCTACCCGCAGTACGACATCGGCAGCGATACCATCCGCCGGAACAACTACCGACGGTACAGCCGGCTGCGCCGCCCAAGCCGCATAGCCACCGCCCAGCAACAGGCATGTCAGTACGCTGCGACCCAGCCAGCGCTGTGTTGTGGAAACAGGTTTTGCAAGCATTGCGATTCTCTCCTTGAGTGGGTGGCCAAAGCCAAAATGGCAGCCCAGCGGCGATGCTTGCATCACCAACTGAACTTGCAACAACGCATCGCCATAGCAACGACGGGCATGCGGTTGGCGGGCGAGCACGTCGGCATCGCAGGCCAGCTCTTGGTCGTTGCGCATGCGCAAGACCGCGATGTGAAATAACGGGTTGAACCAAAACAGGCAGCGCAGCACTGCCGCAACAAAGTTGCTGCGCAAGTCCCCGCGTGCGATGTGGGCCTGCTCGTGCGCCAGCACCAGCGCACGCTGTTCGGCATTGAAACGGGTGTCGAAATCCGCCGGCAACACCACTTGTGGTCGCCACAAGCCCAATGTGGCCGGCAGCCCCGCACGGGCGGCCTGCGAGCGCCATACACCTGCGTGCGGCACCAGTGGCGTCACACTACGGCGGAACCTGGACTGCACGCGCCACATCCACAGCCCACACGCAACCGCACCCAGTGACCACATCGCAACCAAACCCCAGCGCCAATCCAACCACGCAACAGCGGGGGCCGCACGTACCACCATCCATTGCGCCGGCATCACCAACACCTGCGCCAATGGTGCTGGTGCCAACTGCGCCACCGGTGCCGGCAGCACGCTAGCCAGCAACGCGGCAGGTACCAACAACCACGCGGCATACGCCACACCCACCCCAAACGCACGTCGCAGTGGGCGACGCAGGGCCAGCACCATGACAATGGCGGCACTACCCGCCAAAGTGGCTTGCAACAACCCCGCCAAAAGTTCAGTGCTGGGCATCGTCAAGGCCCTCGATCAACTTGCGCAGTTCGGCAATGTCGTTGCGGCTCAATTCTTGATGCTGCGAAAAATGCGCCACCAGCGGCGCAACTCGGCCATCGAACAAGCGATCCAGCAAGCCGCGACTTTCCTTCAGCACCCAGTCTTCGCGCTTGAGTAATGGCGAATACAAATAGCGCCGCCCTTCTTTCTGCGCACTGATCGCGCCCTTGTTGAGCAGACGATTGAGCAAGGTCTTGATGGTGGCCTCTTGCCAATCTTGCTGGCTGGCAAGCGCGGCCGCCACCTCATCCGCACCCAGCGGGTGCTGCCGCCAGAGCACATCCATCACCACCGATTCGGCTTCGCTGATTTGCATCGTTTACACCCGTAATTTTCTTTAGATTACGAATGTAAACAACAAAGTCAAGCGCCGTTCGTCGGGATCCGAGCCACAATCCATTGCAAGTGCCAGGCTGCAGTGAAACCGCTGTGGCTAGCCGCCGGCCCCGATCCCGCGCACGGCAAATGTCACCTTCACCTTGCCGGCGCGTTGAAACACCAGCGCTGCCTCAAAATGATCACCCTCGATCAGCGCTCGTGTTGGCCCAATCAACATCAGGTGATAGCTGCCGGGTTTGAATTCCAGCTGCCCATGCGCAGGTACGATCAGCCCATCGGTAATCTGGCGCATGCGCATCACCCCGCCATCGTTGCGCATTTCGTGAATTTCGATGCGCTTGGCAATCGGGCTTTCCACGCGCAGCAGGCGATCCGTCGCATTGCCCATGTTGACCACGGTAAGGAAACCGCCGGCTACCGGGGCAACCGCCGGTACCGCACGCGCCCAGGCATCGACCACCCGCACTTCGTTCTTATCCGCCGCCGCTACCCACAAGGGCAGCAGCAGCACCAGCAATCCCGTGACGATTGTTTTCATCATCTGTGTTCTCCGAATGCGCCGCAGCGATGCCGTGCCCCGCTGCGGCGCTTGATGTCAGTGTGCCTGCATTACAGCGCGAGGTTGAGTTTCAGCCACAGGTTGCGGCCCGGCTCATTGATCCGCACTGGCAGCGCCGGATAGCCAAAATCCGCACTGCCGGCCAGATTCAGATGTTCGCTGTAAGTGCGATTGAACAGATTATCGATGCCGGTCGTCAGTTGCATCCGCGCATTGAGCCGATAGCCCGCGTTCAGCGCCAGCGTGGCAAAGCCTGCGCTGGGGCCAAGATCACGACCCGTCACATTGCCTTGATTCAAACTGACCCGCGACTGCGCCGCCACCGCACGCAGCAACACCGCTGCACTCCACTGGCCGTTGTCCCATGCCGCGCTGAAACGGCCTTCCAGCGGTGTCATCTGCGGCAAGGGGATTTGCGCACCCATATTCGCGCCCCATGCCCACGCCACGTTGCCTGCCAGCGTCCAGTCCT
Organism: uncultured Thermomonas sp.; assembly: GCF_937872235.1. NCBI lineage: Bacteria > Pseudomonadati > Pseudomonadota > Gammaproteobacteria > Lysobacterales > Lysobacteraceae > Thermomonas > uncultured Thermomonas sp. Next base: position 4,315 of record NZ_CALMPC010000038.1, on the reverse strand, counting down.
TGCCCGGACGCAGCTCGCCACCCGCCTCGAAGCCGTGGATGCGCGCATCGATATTGGAGGCGATGCTGGTCATCCCCATCATGCCGCCACTCATGTAGCGGAACAGGATGTAGTCCTGGATGCGCCCGGCATACGCAGACACCCATGCATTGCTGCGTTTGCCATGCCACTGCGCACCAACATCCAGTTGCGTGGTTTTTTCCGGCTGCACACCGGCAAACGCGTTCGGCGCGCCCAGTGGCCCGTTGTTGGGTGAAAACAGTTCCCAGTAATCCGGCATGCGCTGCACATGCCCCACACCCGCGTACCAACCCAAACCGCTGCCGGCAATGTCGCGCTGATAGCGGACGAAACCGCTGGGTAATGTGTCACGACGGGCCTGCCCGAAGGTGGAATTGGGCATGCCCATCATCCCGGCAGTGCTGCGCTGATCGACCACGTCTGCCCGATCCATGCGCGCGCCCGCAATCACGTGCTGCCCCGCTGCCAAGGTCCAGTTGCCCTCGGCAAACACGCCAAGATTGCGCATCAGTGCGTCCTGCGCCCACGGTTTGGCGGCATACATCCCCCGCCCCATCGCGCTGCGCGAACGATGCTGACTGCGCTGTGCATCGACACCTGCCGTCAGCGCGAAGCTATGCCATTCCCAATCCGCAGCGATGCGTCCACCGCTGGTGACCCGCTCCACATTCGCCGCCATCGGCATCGGCATCGTGCTCATCGGGTTGGGATCGCGCAGCGTGTAGTTATCCATCACATGATCGGCGTCGTTGCGATAGGCGCTGGCGGTGAGCTTGCGCAGCATGCCGCCGAACGCTTTTTCAAAGCGCAGGCCCAGGCTATCGCGGCGAAACTGCGCACCATCCATGCCGCGACCGGCATAGCGCGCCTGGCCATTGCCAATCCCGGCGGAGACTTCCAGCAATGTGTCTGCATCCGGTGTCCAACCCAGCGCCGCATCGGTATTCCATTTCTTCCATGCAGACGGCACGCGCGCACCGTTGCCATCGGCATAGTCGCCCGCTTGCGAGCGATTGGCGCTCACCCGCGCATAGCCCGTGGGTGCACCGGCAGTGATATCGAACAGCTGATCATTCCGGCCAAAACTGCCGCCCAGCACACTGGCTTGTGCACGCAGCCCGGGTTCGTCGAAGCGCGGGGTTTCACGCTGAAAGCGCACCGTGCCCGCCGATGCTCCCGGCCCCCACAACACCGTTTGCGGGCCTTTGATCACGGTCAGGCTGTCGTAGGTTTCCGGGGCGACATAGGACAACGGGTTGTCCATCCGCGCCGGGCAAGCGCCGGGCATGCCGCCGTCGTTGCTCAGCAGGTTGAGGCGCGAACCGAACATGCCGCGCAGCACCGGGTCGCCATTGCTGCCGCCATTGCGTACGGCGGAAAAGCCGGGAATGGTTTTGAGGTAGTCGGCACCATCACTGGCCGGCACCGGTTGGCGCGGCAGCTTGGGGTCGGTTTCGAAGGTCAGCGCTTGCGTGGGTGTGCCGATGACCACCACGCGATCGAGATTCTTGGCGGTCCCATCCACGCCATTGGCACAGGCGAGGACGGGGAACAAGCAGATGGAAAGCGCACAGGCAAGCGCGCAGCGCGACGGCCGTGCCGTCGCGAAACATGAGGAAGACATGATGGCTCCAGATCACAAGAGGGCGAGGCGATGCCTCGCAGGAATGCGTCGTGATTCAGAGCAGGATCGGCGGCCCTCGCGCACCCAGACCGCGCAGCAGCGGCACAGCACACAATGCGGGCTGCGCCCACGTGGGCAATAGCACGCGCCGCAGTGGCGGCAGCAGCATGACCAGCGCCAGCAACAGCGGCGTCAGCGATGCCAGCAATGGGCAATAGCCGCAATAGTCGTCCGGCATCGCGCCGGTCGGTGCGGGTGGTTTGCCCGCATCGCCCAGCAGACTGGCCGGCTGCATCGCCAACCCATCCACGGTACACATCGCCAGCACCGCGTCAGGAAGACGCGGCGCGGTACTTTCCAGCCAACGGCTGACGCTTGGCATCACTGACAGCAACAAGATGGCTGCCAGTGCCAGGCGGGCCATCCAATGCTGAAAGCGGGTCGAACGCAAGATCATCGCAGTGACAAGACTACGCCCGGTTTCACAGCGCGTTGCTGACTTCGATCAAGCGTTCCACCGTGATCCCGAAATGCGGGAACAATTTTTCCGCCGGTGCGCTGGCACCAAAGCTGTCGATGCCGATGACTGCGCCATCCAAGCCAACGTACTTGCCCCAGAATCCCGTCACGCCGGCTTCGATGGCCACGCGCTTGCGGCAGGCCTTGGGCAGCACCGCTTCGCGATAGGCCGCGTCCTGACGCTCGAACACTTCCACGCACGGCATCGACACCACGCGCACGCCATCCCCCAATTGCGCCGCTGCTTGCATCGCCAGACCCACTTCGCTACCGGTGGCGATCAGGATGATCTCCGGCGCACCCGCGCTGTCTTTCAGCACATACCCGCCGCGTGCGACATGCGCCAACTGCGCGGCATCGCGTGCCTGGTGTGGCAGGTTTTGGCGGCTGAAGATCAGGCAGCTGGGGCCGTGGGTGCGGTCGATGGCGCACTTCCATGCCACCGCCGATTCCACCGCATCGCACGGTCGCCAGACATCGTTGTTCGGGATGTAGCGCAAGGACGCCACGTGCTCCACCGGCTGGTGGGTGGGGCCGTCTTCGCCCAAGCCAATCGAGTCATGGGTATAGACGTGGATGGCGCGAATCCCCATCAATGCGCTCATCCGCACCGCGTTGCGGGCGTAGTCCGAGAACACCAGAAAGGTCGCGTCATACGGGATGAAGCCGCCGTGCAGCGCCAGTCCGTTGCTGATCGCGGTCATGCCGAATTCGCGTACACCCGAATGGATGTAGTTGGCATTGGCATCGCTGCAGGTCACCGACTTGCTGCCCTTCCACAGGGTCAAATTGGAATGCGCAAGATCAGCCGAGCCGCCTACCAATTCCGGCAGCAGCGGCGCGAAGGCTTCAATCGCGTTTTGCGAGGCTTTGCGGCTGGCAATGCTGGGGCCGTCTTGCTGCAGCTTGGCGATGAAAGCGTCGGCCGCGGCATCAAACCCAGCCGGGAGCGCGCCGGACAGACGGCGCTCGAACTCGGCGGCGGCTTCCGGGTGCGCGGCCTTGTAGGCCGCAAAGCGTGCATTCCAGGCGGCTTCATTTCCGGCGCGGCCTGCACTACGCCACCCTGCATAGATGGCTTGCGGGATTTCAAATTCGCCGTACTTCCAACCCAAGGCGGCGCGGGTGGCGGCCACTTCATCCTTGCCCAGCGGCGCGCCGTGGCTGGATTCCTTGCCCGCTTTGGCGGGCGAACCAAAACCAATGGTGGTGCGGCAGCAAATCAGGGTGGGCTTGTCGGTGGATTTCAGCGCGGTCTCGATTGCGGTTTTGATTTCATGCGCATCGTGCCCGTCCACGCCGCGGATCACGTTCCAGCCATAGGCTTCAAACCGCTTGGGCGTATCGTCGGTGAACCAACCATCGGTGACACCATCAATACTGATTTTGTTGTCATCCCAGAATGCGATCAGCTTGTGCAGCCCCCAGGTGCCGGCCAGCGACGCCGCTTCGTGGCTGATGCCTTCCATCAGGCAGCCATCGCCCAGGAACGCCCAGGTGCGGTGATCGACAAGGGTGTGGCCATCGCGATTGAAATGCTGGGCCAATAATTTTTCACCCAAGGCGAAGCCCACGGCATTGGCAATGCCCTGCCCCAACGGGCCAGTGGTGGTTTCCACCCCTGGGCAGACGTGGTTTTCCGGGTGCCCGGCGGTCTTGCTGCCCAATTGGCGGAACGCCTTCAGATCGTCGATGGAGACGTCATACCCGGTCAGGTGCAGCAGCGCGTATTGCAACATCGAGCCGTGGCCATTGGACAGCACAAAACGGTCGCGGTCGGCCCAATGCGGGTTGCCCGGGTTGCACTTCAGATAATCATTCCACAGCACTTCGGCGATGTCGGCCATACCCATCGGCATGCCCGGATGCCCGGAATTGGCCGCCTGCACGGCGTCGATAGCAAGGAAACGGATGGCGTTGGCAAGTTCGCGGCGGCTGGGCGCAGTCATGGCATCAGGGCAAAGCGGAGGGAGCGCCTATTGTCCCATGTCTGGGTGGCTAACCACCCGCCTTACCGCACAATCTCGTCCAGCTTCTCCATCGCCGCATCGTCCAGATCCTTTTCGCCGCTGCGATGCGCAACCACCACGGCGGTAGCCAGGTCACCGGTGACGTTGAGGGAGGTACGGCACATGTCGAGGAAGGTGTTGA
>NZ_CALMPC010000037.1:0-17790 GCF_937872235.1 uncultured Thermomonas sp. | reverse complement strand
CGCTGGCGATCCGCCAGCAGTGGCTGGTGGACGGCACCCATTACGAGAAGACCGCCAACCAGTGGCTGGAGCACCAGGACGCGCACCGCGCCGAGGTGATGGCGATCCTGCGCGAGGCCTATGGCGACGCCGCCGGCCTGTGGTACCAGCGCTGGCGGATGTTCTGGATGGCCTGCGCCGAGCTGTTCGGCTACGCCGACGGCCAGGAATGGATGGTGTCGCACTATCTGTTCGAACGTCGCTGACGGGACCGGCCATGCACCGGCGCCCGTTGCTCCGTCCCGGATGGCTGCTGGCCCTGCTGCTGGTCGCGGGCGCGGTGGCCGCCAACCTGCCCGCCATCCGCCCCGTCCCGCACGTGGACCTCGCCCGGTTCATGGGCACCTGGTACCTCGTCGGCGGCATTCCCACCGCGTTCGAGCGTGACGCGTGGAACGCGGTGGAAACCTACACGCTGCTCCGGGACGGCAGCATCCGCACCACCCTGACCTTCAACCAGGGGCGTGCCAACGGTCCGCGCAAGCACATCGAGGCGCCGGCGCGGGTGCGCCCGGGGACCAACAACGCGGTCTGGGACGTGCGCGTGTTCGGCCCCGTCAAGGCACAGTACGTGGTGGCCTGGCTGCGCGACGACTACAGCCTGATGGTGGTCGCCCGCGACACGCGTGACTATGCCTGGGTCTTTTCACGTTCCAAGCAGGTTTCCGTCGATGATCTTGAGCATGCGCGACAGCAACTGCGCGGCTGGGGCTACAACGTGGACAAATGGCGGCGCGTGCCACACACCGCCACACTGACTGCCAATGACTGACGCAGCCAACCGATTGCGCAGCGGCGCGCACTCTATGGCAACCCCCGCGATTCACGCACACTAGCGATTCACGCACACTAGGCACATGGGAATGCTCCAGCCAAGCGCGCAGATGGATCCGTCAATTTTGCTGGTGGGCGGCGAGTTGTGCCAACGTGTCGCGGCAACACTGCACGCCAGCGGATGGCAGGTCTGGCATTTGCGGCGCAGGCCCAGTGCTGCACCCGGCGTGCTCGGCATTCAAGCCGACTTGTCCGCACCGCATACGCTACGCGGGGTGCTTCCGCAGGTTAGCCACATCCTGTTTGCGCCCTCACCGGATCAAAGGACTGCGGCTTGCTATCAGGCCACCTACCCTGCCGGCTTGCAGAATTTGCTTGCCGCGCTCCCTTGCCGGCAGGACCTGCAACGCGTGCTGCTGGTAGGCTCCACCGTGGTTTGGCCAGAGGCGGGCATCGAATCCGCAGCGTCCTGGGTCGATGAGCGCACCCCCACGCTGGCGAATGAATTTCGCAGTCACGCCCTGCTGATGGCCGAAGCATGGTTGCAGCAGCATCTGCCACAGCAGGCCGTCACCCTTCGGTTGGGCGGCATTTACGGCCCCGGGCGCACGCGCCTGCTGGACAGCTTGCGGCACCAGCGTTTGCTTGCGCCAGAGGGTCCCGGACATTGGTCCAACCGGATCCATATTGAAGATGCCGCTGCCGCCTGCGTACATCTGCTGCAAATCACGCAACCGCAGCCCTGTTATATCGGCACCGATGGCAACCCTGCAGAGAAAGCGGCATTTTATGATCAGCTTGCCGATCTGCTGCGTGTCCCCCGGCCTGCGCGTACGCCAATGCCCCCCACCGGCAAGCGGCTGTCCAATGCGCGCTTGCTGGAAAGCGGCTGGCGCCCGCGTTGGCCGGATGCCGTAGCCGCGTACCGTGCGTTGCTGCAGGTTTGACCGAGACCGCTTTGTCACTTGGTCAAGCCCAAGCGCACCTGCTTGCGCCCCCCCCAAAGCCCCGTTCTGCGAGGCTTTGGCTGTTTCGGAATGCGCTATTCCAAAAACAAACCTGATCGGAAACACCTATTCCACAGCTCGGCAATACCCGCTAGATTAGGTGACAACCGCATGACGCTCAGGGGAACAAAGAGCGACATCGATTGCAGCGGTCGCAGATGCGGCCGGTCACATACACCACTGGGGAATCGCGATGTCTTCACGCACCACACTCCATATGCGCCGCCTGAGCCTTGCGCTGTTGGCCGCCCTGACCATGCCCGTCATGGCGCAGCAGGCTGACCCCAAAGACAGCAGTACCGATAGCAAGGTCAAAACTTTGGATCGCATGACGGTGACCGGATCGCGTATCCAGCGCACCGACGTTGAAGCGGCGCTGCCGATCACCATCATCCAACGCGCGGAAATTGATGCCCAAGGCATTACCTCTGCGGAACAGCTGTTGCAGCAGTTGAATGTAGCCAGTAACGGACCGGACAGTCTTGCCGCCAACAGTGGCGTTGCTCCTCCCGGCACTCGCGGCAACAATGGTGTGTCCGGTGCCAATCTGCGGGGGCAAGGAGCCGATGCCACCTTGGTACTGTTGAATGGCCGCCGCGTGGCGGCACACGGTCTGGCCGGGCAAGTGGTGGATTTGAACTCGATCCCGTTTGCCGCCATCGAACGCGTGGAAGTACTGCGCGACGGGGCCTCGGCGGTGTATGGCACCGACGCCATCGGCGGCGTAATCAACTTCATCACCCGCAAAAATTATCAGGGCTACTCGATCAGCGCTGGTGCCGATGTCACCCAACAAGGCGGCGGCAATATCTACAACGCCAGCCTACTCGGTGGTTGGGGTGATCTGGACACTGATCACTGGAATGTGTGGGCTGCGGTCAACGTCAAGAAAAACAAAATCCTGCGCGGCAACCAACGCGATTTTGCCAACAGCTTTCAGCCTGAACGTGGCTTGGGTCCGGATACCCGTGGCACACCATTTGCCAACGTTGTCACCGGCACCGGCAGCATGATTGGTGGCGGCCTGAAAGATCCCGCCACCGGTCTGACCAAGACCACCATCAATACCCTGGATCTGCCCGGTGGTGCCGGCTGCATCAATGGCGGCGACATGATGGGCCCGTACGATGACAAAGCCTGGGCCAGCCCCGGTGCCAGCTTCGGCTGCGCATGGGACTACGGCCGTGCACGCACCATCCAGCAACCGGTGGACACGTTGCAAGGCATTGGCCGCGCCACCTTCAAGATCAATGACAACCATGAATTTTTTGCCGAATTCATGGGCTCCAAAGTCACGTCAACGCGTTTCTTCGAAGCCCAGCAAATCAGCTCCAGCATCAATGCCAGTGCCACCCAGCTGGATGCCTATGAGCTGAACGCCAACACCAAAGCCACCTACGACGCGATCTACAACCAGATCCACGCCTATTTCGGCGATCAGACCAATCTGGCCTATGGCAAGCCGATCACCTACCGCTGGCGTTGCTACGCCTGTGGCCCACGCCAACTGGAAACCGAGACCAAGGCGTACCGACTGTTGTTTGGCCTGACCGGCACCCTTGCCAACTGGGACTACGACGTGGGCCTGTCGCGCGCGCAAAGCAGTGCGCAATCGGTGCTGGCCGGTGGTTATTACTACACCCCGCAACTGAAGGTCGCCTTGAAAAGTGGGCTGCTCAACCCGTTTCTGATGCCAGGGCAAGATCAATCGCAAGCCGCCTATGCGGCGTTGGCTGCAGCCGACGCCAGTGGTTTGCTGCTGTATAAAGGTGTCTCCACCACGACCACGCTGGATGCCAGTGCCAGTGGCAGCTTGGGCTTCAAGCTGTGGGGCGAAGAAGACGTGAAAGCCGCAGTCGGCGTGGATATCCGGCGTGAAGAATATGAGTTCAATGGCCCCAGCCAGTGGGCGCAGGGCAATGCCTTCATTTTTGGCGCCCCGGGTGATGCTTCCAATTACATGTCGCCCAAAAAACGGAATGTCAAAGCCGTATTCGCCGAATTCAACCTGCCGGTCACCAACAGTCTGGAACTGAACATCGCCGTGCGTCACGACCAATACGACGGATTTGGCGGCACCACCAACCCGAAATATTCGTTCAAGTGGCACCCCATCGATTGGCTGGTGTTCCGTGGTGCCTACAGCACCGGATTCAAGGTGCCGGACTTTGCGAAATTGTTCCGTGGCATCACCGAAACCCAATACACCGGCCTGGATCTGGCCGATCCTGCCAAATGCCCGAATGGTCGTTACAACCCGGATGTGGCCAACTGCAATGTGCAAATTCGCCCGGACATCGTCACCGGTGGCAACCCCAACCTGAAGCCGGAGGAAGCCAAGCAGCGCAGCTTGGGCTTTGTCATCGCACCGACGGCCAACTTCAATGTCAGCGTGGATTGGTGGCAAATCGAGCGCTTCAACACCATCCGCAGCGGATTCAATCTATCCACGATGACCGCCAACTACCCCATGTATGCGTCCAACTTCATTCGTGACAGCAGTGGCAACATCATCCAGATCGACCAGCGCTACATCAATACCGGCGGCACCTTGACCAGTGGTATCGAGCTGGATGCCAACTTGCGCGGCGAGCTTGCCGGAGGCAATTGGAACATCCATCTGAATGGCAACTACCTGGATACGTTCAAGACCAAGAGTTTCGACAGCCTGCCCTACACCGGCAACCTGGTGGGCGAATACGAGCGCTACTTCAACCTGCCGATCAAGTGGAAGCACACACTTGGATTCGCTTGGCAGAAGGGCAACTGGGCGCACTCGCTAACCCAGGTCTATCGCGGCGGTTACAGGGATTGGGTGCCGCCGGGAATTGCGAACGGCTATACCCCTGCCGAATACAACCCGAAGGTGGACAGCTACACCTTGTACAACTACAGCGTGAGCTGGACCGGTATCGACAAGTTGAAGCTGACCTTTGGCATCCGCAATCTGCTCAATACCGATCCGCCGTTCACCCTGCGCTACCTGGATGATGGCGATGGTGCTGGTTGGGAAGCACGTGTGGCCGACCCTCGTGGCCGTGCATTCAACCTGATGGCGGAATATGCGTTCTAAGCCGTTCCACTCGCGCAAATGACAACAGGCCCCGCAATGCGCGGGGCCTGTTGTGTTTCAAACCAGTGCGATCAAATACCGTGCTGCTTCAACCACGCATCGATCTGCGGCATCCGTTGCGCACGCAGTTTGACGCGGGTCTGGATGCCTGCCATCACCTGCTCGGCATCGCGGCGCGAGGTGGCTGCAATGTAGTTGTCGGCGAAGGCTTTGATCTTGTCGACCATTTTCAAGTCACGCGCTGCGCCGCCCAAGCCAGGGTAGTAGCGGGCACGCGAGGTGCTATCCACCAGTTTGTCCACCTGCTCGCGATGCGCCACCGCGAAATCGAAGGCCAGATCCGGATGCTCCCATGACACCCCCGAGATCATCCCTGCGGAATTGGTAGCGCCCGGCTCGTCGGTCAATGCCATGTCGAGCGCACGCTGCGCCAATGCCTTGTCCTTGCTGCGTGCCAGCAGGCCATAGTATTGATCACGCAACATTGCCGATTTTTCTGTTTTCGCCATCGCGTGCAACTTGTCCCACGTGGCGGCATCGGCATTACGTGCCACCAGGCCAAGCACGGTGCGCCGCAGGTCTGGCGGCAATGCTTGCGGGTCGGTGGCCGCGGCCGCAAAACGACGGCGCGCTTCGGCCAATACCTTGGCATCGCCCAGCCCGCCCAACATGCCAATCAAGCTGGTGCGCAACTGTTTGGTGGAGCTGGATTCACCGGCACGGGTATTCCATCCCAATTGCTCAAATTTGGGCGCAAGTTTGGCCAACGCGAATTTGCGGAACGCAGCTTGCCGCTTGTCGTTGCCTTTGAGCATGTCATCGATCCCTCCCATGCTGCCGGCCACCATCTGCCACAACTCCGGAGCAGCGCTCATTGGCACCTGCATGGCCAGATCCAGGGTATCCGATTCGGGCTGCAAACCCACCGCTGCCAGTGCGCTGGCATCCATCATCACGCCCATTTGATCGACGACCGGCAACTTGCTGAAGCCGGCACTCAGAGTCTTGAATTGCGCCGGCGAATATTGGGTGCGGAAATACCCTTTCTGCCCGGCATTGATCAGCACCGGCGCATTGCACCCCGGCACGCTGACACTGGCCTTGCCGTCCACCAGCACACGCACCTCGCTACCGTCGCCCGCACGCACGGTGACCGGCACGCGCCAACGCAATGGTGTCTTGTTGGGACGATCGACCGTGAACTCGCCTTGCTCCAACGCCAGCTGGGTCTTGCCATCCACGCAAACTTGGCTGGCCTTGATCAGCGGCACGCCGGGCTGCAAAGTGAAGTCGTGCGCCACCTGCACAAATTGCTTGCCCGGCGCGGCTTTCTCCATTTCCTGCCACAGCTCATCGGTCACCGCATTGCCGTAGGCATGCTTGCTGATATAGCTACGCACGCCGCTGCGCCATGCGTCCTCACCCACATAGTCTTCCAGCATCGAAATCACCGCCGAGCCTTTGCCATAGGTGATGCCGTCAAACGCCTGACTGGCTTGCTCGACGGTAGCCACGTGCTGCACCACGGGATGAGTGGTGGCATACGCATCGCCACCCATTGCACCACGGCTGGTAAACGCCGCATCCACGCCGCTGGTATCCCATTCCGGATGCAATTTACGTGTGGTGCGGCCCTCCATCCAAGTGGCAAAGCCTTCGTTCAACCACAAATCATCCCACCATCGCATGGTGACCAAATCGCCAAACCACTGATGCGCGATTTCATGCGCCGCGGTGGTAAAGACAGACTGTTTATCACCAATGCTGGACGTGGCAGGATCCAGCAACAGCGCATATTCGAAGGTAAAAATCGCGCCCCAGTTTTCCATTGCACTGAAGAACTGGCTGCGCCCGGGTGCAGCGATGTTATCCAGCTTCGGCAGCGGATACTTCACCCCAAAGTATTCGTTGTACTCTCGCAACACATCGCGGCTGGCCTCCAGTGCAAAGCGCGCCTGCTCGGCCTTGCCTTTCTGCGCGATGACGCCCACTTCCACACCATCATCGGTGTTCAATGTTGCGCGGTCGAAATCACCCACCCCTAGAAACAGCAGGTAGGTGGACATTTTCGGCGAGGTGGCAAACGTGGTGCGGGTCAGCCCATTGCCCAGGTCTTTGACATCTTTGGCGGGCATATTGCCTACCACCATCTGGCCGGTGGGCGCGTTGACGGTCAAATCGAAGGTGGCCTTGAAGTTGGGTTCATCCCAGGACGGAATGAAGCGACGCGCATCGGAGTTTTCGAACTGGGTGTACAGCGCGCGCTGCTTGCCGTTGGCAGTGGGGTAATCCAGCGCAAAGAAGCCGTTGGCCTGGGTGCCAATCTTGCCGGTGTAATCGGTGGAGAGGACATAGTTGCCGGGTGCCAAAGGTTTATCGAACGCAAACGTAGCGGTCTGCGCCTGCGCGTCCACACTCACTTTGGCCAGCATGGGCTTGCCCTTCGCATTGATCACGATGCTGTTGGCAAACGTCATGTCGATGGCCTGCAACACCACTGCATTGGTGGCTTCCAGTACCTCGATGTCGATCCTCGCCTTGCCATCGAAAGTCATCGCTTCGGCATGCGGAGTCACTTCGATGGTGTAGTGCGACGGCCGCACATTGCGGGGAAGCTGCGTGGTGACCGCATCCATCGACGCAGAAACAGGTTGAGCTGCGGCAGACTGTGCAGCGGCGGCAAAACTGCCGGTGGACAGGGCCAGGGCAATGGCGGAAGCCAAGATACAACGCATGGGAAAACCTCAGGGAGGAACGGCGAAGATGCCGATCATCCCGCCTATGCCGCCCCGCGCACACCGCCGGAAGTCATAGAACCCTGTGGGCTACAGCAAATGCTGCATGACCGAAATGTAATGACAAGTGCTGCCGGCGATCACAAACCCGTGCCAAATGGCATGCGAATAACGCAGTTGTGGGCGCATGTAGAAAAACGTACCCGCCGTGTATGCCACGCCACCGGCCAGCAGCCACAGTAGGGATGCGGTGCCGAGTGCGTGCAGCATGGGTTTGATCGCCAACACAATCAGCCAGCCCATGCCGATGTAAATACCGGTGGACAGCCGCTTGAAGCGGCCGGTAAAAAACAATTTGAACACCACGCCGGCCAGTGCCAATGTCCAGATGGTGCCAAACAGCCACCAGCCGGTAGGTCCACGCAAACCCACCAAGGTGAATGGGGTATAGGTGCCGGCGATCAGCAGATAAATCGCACAGTGGTCAAACACCTTCAAGCGGCCTTTGAGCACCGGGTGTGAAATTGCGTGGTACAGGGTGGAAGCGGTGTACAGCAGCAGCAGCGCGACTCCGAACACGATGGCCCCGGCCAATTGCCAGCCATCGCCAAAAATTGCGGTCAGGGTGACCAGCACCGCACCGCCGGCCAGTGCCGCCGCCGCGCCCACGCCGTGGGTCCACGCATTGGCCAGTTCTTCGCGGGCTTGCTGAATGCCAGGGAGCGGCAGCGATGCCGATGGAGCAGTAAGTGTGCGCATCTGCCCAGCATACCATTGGGTATGGGCATGGCCTGCGCGTGAACATCTGCAAGCAACATTGCAAAACAATGCGCCCGGCACCAGGCCGGGCGAAATGCGTGGCGGTATCAAGCGCGATCAGGCGAACGGGTCGTGCAGCACCATGGTGTGGTCGCGGTCGGGGCCGGTGGACACGATGCTGATCGGGCAACCGGCCAGCTCTTCCAGCGCACGCAAGTAGGCGCGGGCGGCCGCGGGCAGCTTGTCCCACTCTGTCACACCGTGGGTGTTCTCGTTCCAGCCCGGGAACTCCAGATACACTGGCGTGCATTCTTCCCAACCTTGCGCGTCCAGCGGTGCGTATTCGCTGCGCTTGCCGTGGTATTCGTAAGCGATGCAGATCTTCAGCTTCTCCATGCCGTCCAGCACATCGAGCTTGGTGATGCACAGGCCGCTGATGCCGTTGATCGCCACCGCACGCTTGAGCGCCACGATGTCCATCCAGCCACAGCGACGCGGGCGGCCGGTGGACGCACCATACTCGGCACCACGGTCGCGGATGCCTTGACCGATGGCATCATCCAACTCGGTCGGGAACGGGCCGCCACCCACACGGGTGGCATACGCCTTGGCAATGCCCAGCACGTAATCGATGGCATCGGCGCCCACGCCAGCCCCGGCCAGCGCACCACCGGTGGTGGTGTTGGACGATGTGACATACGGATAGGTGCCGTGGTCGATGTCGAGCAGCGCACCTTGCGCACCTTCAAACAACACGCGCTTGCCCTGCTTGCGCAGCTCGTGGCAGATGCCGGCCACGTCGGATTTCATCGGCTCGACGTATTCGCCAAACGCCACCGCTTCATCGAAGGTCTGCTGGAAATCCACCGCCTCGACGCCCAGATATTGGGTCAGTACGAAGTTGTGGTAATCCAGCGCCGCACGCAGCTTTTCGGCCAGCGCGTCGGGATAGTGCAGATCGGCAATGCGGATACCGCGACGCGCCACCTTGTCTTCATACGCCGGGCCAATCCCGCGCCCGGTGGTGCCAATCGCCTTGCCACCGGCAGCCTTTTCGCGGGCCTGATCCAATGCGATGTGGTACGGCATGATCAGCGGCGCGGCGGGCGAAATCTTCAGCCGTGGGCGCACTTCCACGCCAGCGGCTTCCAATTCCTCGATTTCCTTGCGCAGTGCGGCCGGCGAGATCACCACCCCGTTGCCGATCAGGCACAGCGCATCGTCGCGCAGGATGCCGGACGGAATCAGGTGCAACACCGTCTTCTTGCCGTTGATGACCAGCGTATGGCCGGCATTGTGCCCGCCCTGAAAGCGCACCACCGCGCCGATATTCTCGGTGAGCAAGTCCACAATCTTGCCCTTGCCCTCATCGCCCCACTGCGCGCCCAACACCACCACTGACTGGCCCATACGCCACACTCCTGAAATTTTCTGGCGGCCATCGGGGCCGCTGGACGGGTGTACTCACTCCGGCAACGCCATCCGCATACCGCCATCGGGGCGGCCTGCAACGCTGCAACAGCAATCACGGAAAAAGCCGAGGCGAGCCCCGGCTTTTGTGCATTCTACCGGGTTCCACCTGCCCCCGCTTGCCCTGCCCGCAAGCGCGCCTTCGGCACCCTCGCCCACTGCGCTGATGCAGGCACGGGATTAGCCCCGCACCACCCACAGCGATACCAGCCCCAGCATCAGCACCACTGCGCCGATGCGGCGCACTTGCTCATCGCTCATTTGCAGCATGTGTTCCACCGTCCGCTTCCATGCGGCGGGGGCGGCAAACAGCAGCAGGCCTTCGAGGATGGCCACCAGGCACAGCGCCGCCCATAACTCGGCCATCAACGATCGCTGCGCATGTACTGCAGGAACGGGTCATTGCGCTCCAGCACGATCACGCTGTCGCCACCGGAAAATGCTTTGCGGTAGGCCTCCAGGCTGCGCTGGAAAGCGTAGAAACCCGGGTCTCGATTGGCGGCTTCGGCATAAATGCGGGCGGCTTCGGCGTCGCCTTCACCACGCAGTTTTTGCGCGTCGCGTTCGGCTTCGGCAATGATCACTTGCTGGTCACGGTCGGCACCGGCGCGGATTTCGTTGGCCTGCTCTTCACCTTCGGCGCGCAAACGGCTGGCCACTTGTTGGCGCTGCGCGCGCATCCGGTTGTACACGTCGTCGATCACTCGGCTATCGGTCGGCAAGTCGAGCTGTTTGATGCGCAGGTCCAGAATGCGAATGCCCAATGTGGCGGCACCGCGATTGATCACGCCCAACTGGCTTTTGACGATGGTGGTGCGGTCGCCCGACACCGCCTGCTGCAAAGTACGCGCATTGATTTCATTGCGCAGTGCATCCTTGATGATGGGTGCCAAACGCGCCACGGCAGCCGACTCATCACCGCCGGTGGCGCGATAGAACGCACGCGCATCTTCAATTTGGCCGATGGCGAAGAAATCCACGCTGACGTCCTTGCGCTCGGAGGTCAGGTAGCGCTCGGGCTCGGCCGGCAACACCTGCAAGCGACGATCAAACACGCGGGCGCTTTCCATCAGCGGCCATTTGAAGTGCAAGCCGGGTTGCAGGTTGACCCGCGCCACGCGCCCCAGGTTCAACACGATTGCGGTTTGCCCTTCGCTGACCACGAACATCGAACCCATCAGCAACACCAAGGCCGCGACCACTGCCGCCATCCATGCCGGAAATTTCATCGCACCACCTCCTCACGACCCGCCGGACGGCCACTACGGGCCGGGCGCGCCGAGTTTTGTTCGGTTGCTTGTTCGGTTGCCTGCACGGCGGGCGACACCAGATCTGGCAGCAGAGCCTGCGTTGGCGTCACGGCTTTGGCCGCATCGGTCATCGGCACATAGATCAATTGCCGGCCATCACCGCCCACCACCTTGCGGTTCTTCGCCAACACGTCTTGCACGGTTTCCAGCCACAGTCGCTTGCGGGTGACGTCCGGCGCGCCTTTGTATTGCGCCACCAACAGACTGAAGCGCTCGGCATCGCCGGTGGCGCGGGCGATCTCGGCGGTCTTGTAGCCTTCCGACACGGTGCGCACGCGGGCCGCCTGACCACGCGCTTCGGGCACGATCTTGGCGGCATAGGCGCGCGCTTCGGAAATCAAACGTTGTTGGTCTTGCTGCGCGCTGTTGACGTCATCGAAGGCCGGCTTGACCTGCTGCGGCGGGCGCGCATCGGGCAGGTTGAGCTCGGTCACTTGCAGGCCCGTGCGGTAAGCCTCCAGCGATTTTTGCAGGCGCTCGCGGGCAGACACGGCCAGTTGCTCACGCGCACCCAGCACGGTGTCCAAATCGGAACGCCCCACTTGTTCACGCACAGTGCTGAGCGCCGCCTGCTTGAGCACTTCATCGCCATTGCGTGTGCCGAACAGATACAGCTTGGGATCGGCCACTTTGTATTGCACGTTGATCGACACATCCACGATGTTTTCATCGCGGGTCAATACCGGCACGCTGGCCTCGTAATTCTTGATTTGCGTGGCGTTGACCTTGGTGACGGTTTCAACTGGCCACGGCAATTTGAAGTTGGGGCCGGGCTGCATCACCCGATCGAACTGGCCAAACCGGAGCACCACGCCGCGCTGCTGTTCGGCGATCAGGACAAAGCAGTTGAACGCAAGCCATAACGCGAACACCAAGCCCACCCAACGCAGCGGACTACCGCCACCCAAGCTGGGCAGGGAATTCAGGATGCGACCTATTCCACTACCCCCGTTGCCGGTACTGCCACCAGGCCTGTTCCAGGCCATCCAGAGTGCTTTGAGCCCACGCGGGCTGCTGTCTTTTATGGTCATGCCGGGGATTCTACGGGATGCGCCGGCTCTGCTGCCGGCAAAAGGGGGCGCAGCGGTGCGCCATCGGATTGTGCGGCAAGGCGCGTGGCGTCAATCAGCGGCAAATCCACTTGCAATTGCCAACCGTCGCCGTCGTGGGTTTCGCTGCGAATTGCGTCCAAGGCATGCAAGCGTGCACGCAGCCGGCCAGCGTCGGTGGGCAGGATGATTTCACCGGCTACCCTGCGCAGACCCAGCCGCTCACCCAGTGCTTCGCGCAGCAGCTCCAGGCCAGCGCCATCGCGTGCGGACAACCACACCGCTTGCTGGTCTTCACCACGGCTGTCAATGCGTGCCAGTGCCCCTTCGATGCGGTCAATCTTGTTGAACACCAACAACTGCGGGATGTCGCCAGCACCAATCTCCTGCAACACCGCATCCACCTGCGCCATGCGTTCATCACGCAGTGGGTCATCGGCGTCGATCACGTGCAGCAGCAAATCGGCCTCCCGGGCTTCGCTCAAGGTGGAGCGAAATGCAGCCACCAGCTCGTGCGGCAAATCGCGCACAAAACCCACGGTATCGGCCAGCACCACGCCACCACCGGCCAATTCAATCCTGCGCACGGTGGGGTCCAACGTGGCAAAGAGTTGATCTGCCGCGTATGCATCGGCCCCGGTCAAGGCATTGAATAGGGTGGACTTGCCGGCATTGGTATAGCCCACCAAGGCCACCCGTGGCAGCTCGCTGCGCACCCGTGCGCGGCGCATCTGGGTGTGCTGCACCTCCACTTTTTCCAAGCGCTTTTGCAGCATCTCCACGCGTTTTTGCAGCAGGCGACGGTCGGTTTCCAGCTGGGTTTCGCCGGGGCCACGCAGGCCAATGGCGCCACCGCGCTGGCGCTCTAGGTGGGTCCAGCCACGCACCAACCGGGTCGCCATGTGCCGCAACTGGGCAAGCTCCACTTGCAACTTGCCTTCATGGCTGCGTGCGCGCTGGGCAAAAATATCCAGAATCAGCCCGGTACGGTCCACCACCCGGCGCTCCAGCGCTTTTTCCAGATTGCGCTCCTGGATCGGCGAAAGGGCGTGATTGATCAGCACCAGATCCGCGCCTACGGCATCGCAAGCCGCTTTGACTTCTTCCAGCTTGCCGCTGCCGATCAGGATGGACGGATTGGGTTTGTCGATGCGCGCCGGCAACACTGCCAGCACACGGGCACCGGCCGAGCGCGCCAGTTCGGAAAACTCTTCCAGCACGCCATCGGCCGGCGGACCGCCGGCATGGGGTTGGATCAGTAGCGCGTTTTCACCACCGCGCGAACGTTCGAACAATTGAGAGGACATTGGCTGACAGATGCGGGCAGTGGCGCGCATTTACAAGCCCGGCCTGCACCCCATCATTCGGCCGATTCAGGCTCGACCTCGGCCCCATCTTGCCCCGCCACGCTCAAACGCACATTGCGCGCCGGCACCACGGTGGAAATGGCGTGCTTGTACACCATCTGGCTGACGGTATTGCGCAGCAGCACCACAAATTGGTCGAACGATTCGACCGTCCCCTGCAATTTGATGCCGTTGACCAAATAGATGGACACCGGCACGCGCTCGCGGCGCAGGGCGTTCAGGAATGGATCCTGCAAGGATTGCGACTTCGACATGGATTCCCCGTGGCTGTCGTGATGTTGTTGTTGTTTGCATGCGCCGATGCCAATGGCATATCCCCGGCCCCGCGCCCGTCCGGCAGCGGCGGGCACAGTCGATGTTAACGCAGCGCCACGCTGCGTGCATCAGCGTAGGGGTATCCCGAGAAAATCAATGACAGCCGCATCCAAGCCGGCACGCTGGGTGATGGGATCAAACCAACGCGCATCCAGCTCGCCGCGCAGCCAGGTGTATTGCCGTTTGGCCAGTTGCCGGGTGGCGGCAATGGCGCGTTCACGAAATTGCTGGCTGCTTGCCTGGCTATCCAAAAACTCCCACGCCTGCCGATAGCCCACTGCGCGTAGTGCCGGCAGGTCAAGGGGGTGTGGATGCGCAGCCAACTCCGGCAGCGCACGCAGGGCGCGCACTTCATCGAGAAAGCCCGCATCAAGCATGGCATCAAAGCGCGCCTCGATGCGTTGATGCAAGATGGCGCGCTCCGGCGGCGCCAGCACCAACTTCAGCACCTTCAACGGCAAGCGTGCACCGCGCACATTGCGCTGCCAATCACTGATGGTGCGGCCACTGAGGCGATACACCTCCAGTGCACGTTGGATGCGCTGGGCATCGGTAGCGTGGATGCGTGCGCCGGCGTCAGGGTCGATGCCGGCAAGCTCGGCGTGCAGCGCCGCCCATCCATGCGCCTGCGCTTCCGCCGAAATCCCCGCGCGCGTCGCTTCATCGGCCTGCGGCATCCCCGACAGGCCTTCCAGCAACGCGCGGAAATACAAGCCAGTGCCACCCGCCAGAATCGGCAGCTTGCCGCGCGCCACGATGGCAGCGATAGCCGCGCGTGCGTCCTGTGCAAACTCCGCCGCCGAATACGGTTGCCAAGGCGAGCGAATATCGATCAGATGGTGCGGTGCCTGCGCCAGCTCTGCGTGTGTCGGCTTGGCTGCACCGATGTCCAGGCCACGATAGACCAGCGCCGAATCCACGCTGATGATTTCGCCATCCATGCGCTGCGCCAAATCCAGCGCATACGCGGTTTTGCCCGACGCGGTGGGCCCCATCAACGCGATCGCACGCGGGCGCGGATCTGCTCCCATCTATCGTTCCACTCAGGCGTTGACGCCTTTGGCCAACACACTGTTGCGACGCGCATAGGCCAGATACACCAGCAGGCCAAATGCATTCCACACCACGCACCACAACTGGGTTTTGGTCGGCAGGCTGGAGAATAGATAGGCACAGCCAAGAATGGCAACCGGCCCGATGACCCACGCCAGCGGCGCACGGAACACACGCGGGCGGTGCGGGTCGCGCTTGCGCAGCACCAACATGCACACCGACACCGCGACAAATGCCACCAAGGTGCCGGCATTGGCCAATGCGGCGATTTCATCCAGCCGTGCCACCCCAGCCAACGCCGAGGTCACCAGTGCGGTGAATACGGTAATGGCCACCGGCGTGCCGCGCTTGCCCACCTTCGACAAGCTGCGCGGCAACAGGCCATCGCGCGCCATCACGAAGAAGATGCGGCTCTGGCCATAGAAAAACGCCAGCAGCACGGTGGGCAGGGCGATCACCGCCGCTGCCGCCACAACCTTGGCCGCCGCGCCATGCCCCAATTCGCGCATGATCAACGCCAGTGGCTCGGGGCTTTGGCCAAAGGTCGTGTAGTGCATCGCGCCCACCGCAGCCAGCGCCACCAGCATGTAGATCAAGGTGCAGCCCACCATCGAACCCACGATCCCGATGGATAGATTGCGCCCCGGATTCTTGGTTTCTTCGGCGGCGGTGGAGATGGCATCGAAGCCATAGAACGCGAAAAAGATAATGGCTGCGGCCGCCATCACGCCATACTTCTTGCCATCGGCCCCCCAACTTTCGGTAAAGCCGTGCGGCATGAACGGGTGCAGGTTGCTGGCATCAAATGCCGGCAGTGCAATCGCCACGAATATCGCCAGCGCGATCAGCTTGGCCACCACCAACACCGCATTGAGCGTCGCGCTTTCGCGGGTGCCGGCCATCAACAAACCAGCCACCACCCACGTAATCAGGATCGCCGGCAGATTGATCAAACCGCCCGAATGTGACCCCACACTGATCGCCAGCGGCACGTCGATCCCGGCCCCCTTGAGGAAGCCCACCGCATAGCCAGACCATCCCACCGCCACGGTGCTGACCACTAACGTGTATTCCAATATCAGGCTCCAGCCCACCACCCACGCAATGGCTTCCCCCAGCACGGCATAGCTGTAGGTATAGGCGCTGCCGGCGGCCGGCATCAGGGTGGCCATTTCGGCATAGGCCAAGGCCGCGCAGGCGCAGACCACACCTGCGACCAAAAATGAAATCAACACCCCCGGCCCGGCCAGATTGGCGGCCACGCCAATCAATGTGTAGATGCCAGTGCCCACGATGGCGCCAATCCCCAGTGCCACCAGATGCGGCCAACTCAGGGTAGGCACCAGCCGCCGGCCTTCTTCGTGCACGGTGACTTGGTCGATATCCTTACGCCGCAGCCAAGTCTGCATGGAAGTCTCGCCTCGATGGATGGAAAGCGCGCAGTGTGGAGGATTGCGTGCGCCAATGCGACTACCGCTTGGCAAGGTCAGACATCGTCCGGCCAAATGATGGATGGATGGCCCGCATCCTTGCGCGGTGCGGGTACGCTGGCCACGGCCTGCCAGACCTTCATCGCATCCACGGTGGCAGCCACATCGTGCACACGCAGCAGCATGGCGCCATGTTGTGCTGCGATCAGATGCGCGGCCACCGAGCCGGCCACCCGTGTTTGGGGCAGCTCGCGGCCGGTCAATTCACCAATGCTGCGCTTGCGCGAGAGCCCCGCCAGCACCGGCACGCCCAATTCGGTGAAGCGGCGCAATTGCGCCAGCAGCTGCATGTTGTGCTGCGTGGTCTTGCCGAACCCGAAGCCCGGATCGACCACGATGCGTTTTCTGTCGATACCCGCCATCTCGGCGGAGAAAATGCGCTCGGCCAGGAAACGATGCACCTGCCCCACCACATCGTCGTAGTACGGCGCGTCCTGCATCGAGCGCGGCTCGCCCAGCATGTGCATCAACACCACCGGCACGCCCAGCTCAGCGGCAGCATCCAGCGCCCCTTCGCGACGCAACCCATACACATCGTTGATCATCCCGGCTCCCGCAGCAACCGCGGCGCGCATGACCTCGGGTTTCGAGGTATCGATGCTGATCGGAAGCGTCGTTTCTTTCGCCAACCGTTCGATGACCGGAATCACGCGGTGAAGCTCTTCTTCAAGCGACACATCGCTGGCGCCCGGGCGCGTGGATTCGCCGCCGATGTCGAGGATATCCGCACCTTCCTCCGCCAACCGCAGCCCGTGCGCCACCGCTGCATCGGCATGCGCGTCGCCACCGGAAAACGAATCCGGGGTGACATTCACGATGCCCATGACCCGGGGACGATCGAGCTTGAGGAGGCGGCCGGCGCAGTCGAGTTGCGGGGAGGTATCGAACATGGATCAGATTCCAACGGCTTCACTGGTGGTGGGCATCGGCAGGCCAACCGTCTTGCAGAAGTCCGCCATCCTGGGGTCTTGCTTGTAGCGCATGAGCAGCGGATCGATCAGCAGATTGCCGATGCCGGGGTCGTGAACTTCGTGCGCCTTGTCCAGCCACCGGAACACGGCCTTGTCGTCGCGACGCAATGCCTGCACTTGCGCCACCTGGAACGGCGCAACGTCTCCATAGTCCTTGATCAACAACGCCAGCGCCGCATCCGCAGCCTGCCGATCCTTGCCGATCTGCAGCGCCATCGCGCGCGCAATGTCATGCCACACACCTTCGGGCTCGTTGTTGGCGGCATCAAGCGCCGCCTTCGCATCGCCGCGCTGGATTTCGATGATGGCAAGTTGGGCCCACGTTGAACTGCCCTGCGGGCGCAGCGCGATGGACTTCCGGATCGCCGCCTCGGCGTC
>NZ_CALMPC010000036.1:0-1104 GCF_937872235.1 uncultured Thermomonas sp. | reverse complement strand
TGGTGACACCCGCAATGCCATCAGGTGAACCGTTGGGGTTGGCCGGGTAATGCAGGGCGGTTTGGCCGCCTTCCACATACCGCAGCGCCACATCCACGGCGGATTGATCAACACCATTGGCGAATACCGCGCGGCCTTCGCCATGCGCCACCGCCACCGGGATGCGTGAGCCGTCCATGCCGCGCAAGAAAATCGACGGCGATTGCGCCACTTCCAGCAGCGCCAGCCGCGCTTCGTACTGCTCGCTGGTATTGCGCTGGAAACTGGGCCAATGCTCGGCACCGGGGATGATGTCGCGCAACTGCGCCAGCATTTGGCAGCCGTTGCAGATCCCCAGCGAGAAGCTGTTGTCGCGGGCGAAGAAGGCACCGAACATGTCGCGCAGCGTGCTGCGCTCCAGGATGGAGGTGGCCCAGCCACGCCCCGCACCCAACACGTCGCCGTAGCTGAACCCGCCGCAGGCTACCAAGCCGTGGAAGTCGGCCAGATCAAAGCGGCCGGCAATCAAATCGCTCATGTGCACATCAAAGCTGTCAAAGCCGGCGCGATCGAAGGCATACGCGGTTTCGATCTGGCTGTTGACGCCCTGCTCACGCAGGACCGCCACCTTCGGGTGTGCGCCGGTGTTGATGAACGGTGCGGCCACATCCTCACTGGCATCGAAGTGCAACACCGGCTGCAAGCCCGGCGCATCGAAGCGGCGCACGCTGTCGCGCTCGCTGTCGGCACAATCAGGGTGGTCGCGCAGTTGTTGCATCGCATGGGTGACCGCCCACCATGCATCGAACAATTCGTCCCAACGCCATTGCACCAATTCTTCATCGCCATCGCTGATGCGAACCGTGGGTGCCGTCGTGGGCTTGGCTATGCGCTGGGCACATTCGATCAGACCGTGCTGCGCCACCAGATCGGCAAACGCGGCACGTTCGTCGACGGGCACCTGCACCACGGCACCCAGTTCTTCGTTGAACAACACCCGCAGCGGGTCGCCGGTGCGACCATCGCCCCAGCCGTCGAGGCGGATATCCAGCCCCAGATGCGAGGTGAACGCCATTTCGCACAACGCGGCAAACACGCCGCCGTCGGAGCGGTCGTGATAGGCCA
>NZ_CALMPC010000035.1:0-1104 GCF_937872235.1 uncultured Thermomonas sp. | reverse complement strand
TGGCCTATCACGACCGCTCCGACGGCGGCGTGTTTGCCGCGTTGTGCGAAATGGCATTTGCTTCGCACTTGGGGCTGGATATTCGTCTGGATGGTTGGGGCGATGGCCGCACCGGCGACCCGCTGCGGGTGTTGTTCAACGAAGAACTGGGCGCCGTGGTGCAAGTGCCGGTAGCAGAGCGTGCCGCGTTTGCCGATCTGGTGGCGCAGCACGGCTTGATCGAATGCGCACAGCGCATTGCCAAGCCCACCAGCGCGCCCAGTATCCGCATCAGTGATGGCGATAACGAGCTGGCGCAATGGCGTTGGGACGAATTGTTCGATGCGTGGTGGGCTGTCACCCATGCGATGCAACAACTGCGCGACCACCCTGATTGTGCCGACAGCGAGCGCGACAGCGTGCGCCGCTTCGATGCGCCGGGCTTGCAGCCGGTGTTGCACTTCGATGCCAGTGAGGATGTGGCCGCACCGTTCATCAACACCGGCGCACGCCCGAAGGTGGCGGTGCTGCGAGAGCAGGGCGTCAACAGCCAAATAGAAACCGCGTATGCCTTCGATCGCGCCGGCTTTGACAGCTTCGATGTGCACATGAGCGACTTGATCGCCGGCCGCTTTGATCTGGCCGACTTCCAGGGCGTGGTGGCCTGCGGCGGTTTCAGCTACGGCGACGTGTTGGGTGCAGGGCGTGGCTGGGCCACCTCCATCCTCGAGCGCAGCACCCTGCGCGACATGTTCAGCGCCTTCTTCGCCCGCGACAACAGCTTCTCGCTGGGGATCTGCAACGGTTGCCAAATGCTGGCGCAGTTGCGCGACATTATCCCCGGTGCCGAGCATTGGCCTACCTTCCAGCGCAATACCAGCGAGCAGTACGAAGCGCGGCTGGCGCTGCTGGAAGTGGCGCAATCACCGTCGATTTTCTTGCGCGGCATGGACGGGTCGCGGATTCCGGTGGCGGTGGCGCATGGCGAAGGCCGTGCCGTGTTCGCCAATGGTCTTGACCAGTCCGCCGTGGATGTGGCGCTGCGTTTTGTCGAAGGCAGCCAGACCGCGCTGCATTACCCGGCCAACCCCAACGGTTCACCTGATGGCATTGCGGGTGTCACCA
>NZ_CALMPC010000034.1:0-2171 GCF_937872235.1 uncultured Thermomonas sp. | reverse complement strand
GCCGCTTGGGCGGAACCATCTTGGACACGCGGTTCATGGTGTAGATGTATTGCGAGGACATGCAGAAAGCTCCGTGAGCGCAAACGCGCCCGCACCATGAGGTGCGAATGGCAAAAGGGGGGTGGCAACCGGCAAATTATACCGGCAGTGGCTCGGGTTGAGTTCCTTGAATACTGGCTGAGGGTGGCGACAAGGTGCCGGCTGCAGCAATGCTTTATTCAGTCTGTCGGGTAGATAGTTGAGTCACGAACTACTCGGACGGGAGTCAGCCATGAAAACCTTATTCTCACTTGTTGCCGCTGCAGCCGTGATGCTTGGGATGGTGTCGGCACCGGCACTGGCCGGCGATCACCATGGCCACGATGGACACCGGAATGGTCAACGCGACTGGGACCATCAGGGCAACAACAGTGGATGGCGCAACTCCGCGCACGACAATGGCAATCATGGGAGGTATCGCGGCAGCTACGGCAACTCGCGTGGCGATTACTATCGCGGAGACGATCGCGCCGACTATCGGGGTGGTTATCGCGACTACTACCGCCCGAATGACTACCGGCCTGCGCCGCGCGTGGTGTATCGCCCGGTGCCTGCCCCTTACTGGCGTCGCGGCGGGTATTACTACGGCAGGGGCTATGCGCCAACCTATGTGGTCAACGACTGGGGCAATTACGGCCTATACGCCCCACCGTCCGGCTATTACTGGCGGCGTAGCGATGCCGGTGATTTTTTGTTGGTGGCGATCACCACCGGAATCATCACCCATCTCATCTTGAACCACTGATCACACGATGAGGCGTGAACACCAACCGGTTGGCCTGGTGGCCGGCCGGGTTCAGGTCAAGAGTCGAACATTGTCTGGGGTATCAGTGCGGAAGGACGGTTTGCATCGCCAAGCTTGCGAGCGCCACTGCCAGCCACACGCCGAGGCCCAGCAGCACCGGGCGCGGCCCAGTGGCGCGCATTTGTTGCAGGTTTGCGCTTAACCCGATGGCGGCAAGGGCCAATACCATCGCCATGCTGGCAGCCAGGTGCAGCCCGCCAAGTGCCGCTGCGGGCACCCACCCCGCACTGCGCAGCAGCGATGCGGCGATAAACCACAAGATGAACCACGGCACGATGCTGCCGCTGCGCAGGGACGGCTGGGCACTGCCGGCAGCTTGCCCGCGTGCCCGCCATGCCAATGCGCCCGCCAGCAGCAGGCATACCGGCACGATCATGCTCGCCCGCGCCAGTTTGACGATCACCGCATAGTCGCCGGCAGCGTGGCCATAGGCATAGCCTGCGGCGACGACGGATGACGTGTCATTGATTGCGGTGCCGGCCCATAATCCAAATTGGGTGGCATCCATCCCCAGCAGATGCCCCAGCCACGGGAACAGCAGTACCGCCACCACGTTGAACAGGAAAATGGTGGACAGCGCGAACGCGGTGTCATGCTCCTCGGCTTGCAGAATCGGTGCCACTGCCGCAATGGCCGAGCCGCCACAGATGGCCGTGCCCACACCCACCAGCACCGCCAATTTCCCCGGGATTCGCAGCAGCCGGCGCAGCAGCCAAGTGGCGATGAAGGCAAGCGTCAGCGTGGCCAGGGTGACGCGCAGCGAGGCGCGGCCAACATGCGCCACTTCGCCCAGATCCAGCCCCAGCCCCAGCAGCACGATGGACGCTTGCAGCACGTATTTCCCGGCAAATTCGATCCCTGGTGCGCATTGCGCCGGCGGCGTCCACGCGGCGCGCAGCGCCACGCCCAGCAAGATCGCCAATACCGCGCCACCTACCAGCGGCAAGGCCATGCCGCCCAGCCATGCCAAGAGTGCAGGCACACAGGCCAACAGCAGGCCGGGCCATAGGCCTGAGACAGAGGGCACACGCAGCATGGTGGAGGCTTCTGAATCCGAAGCCGTCATTTTCGCAGGTTTCGGGTGCTGGCATGATGATTTTGCATATCGATATGCCATTGGGTTGGCGGCGTCCTCGGTACCACCGCCCGCGGGCTACAATCGCAATCCCCCCAATCCCGGAGTCCCCCATGTTCTCCCGTGCCGACACGCTTGCCGCTTTTGATCCCGAACTGGCCAAGGCCATTGCCGCAGAAGACCGTCGCCAGGAGGACCACGTCGAGCTGATCGCCTCCGAGAACTACGCCAGCCCGCGGGTGATGGAAGCGC
>NZ_CALMPC010000033.1:0-32541 GCF_937872235.1 uncultured Thermomonas sp. | reverse complement strand
GGTATCCGGGCTGCATCCGGGGGCGAACCAGGTCGATGACGCGCTCTGCGCCCGAGTTCCTGATGATCCTCATGCGTTGGACCGCTCGCGTCGCAGATCATCGAGAGAACCCGAAACCACGGTTTCGATGAAATCGACCTCCAGGCCGAGGACGGCCGCGATCGCCAACAGTTTGCGTGCACCGAACTCCGCGCATCGCCCGCGCTCAAGCCGGGAAAGCATCTCTTGCGCGACACCGGCCTGCCGGGCGACGTCACCCTGCTTCAAACCAAGCGAGCGTCGTCGGTCTGCAATGGCGTGCCCCAACTCAAGGATTGTCTGCATTCAACTTATTCGGCAAAACCCCAATGTAAATAGATAGCATTTTGACTAATATGTCAAATCATGGGATTGGGTGATTCTGTCTACCTCAATACCCCGCTGCGTCCAATGCTTTTTCGGCTTCGCGGCGGCCAATGTCGATCAATTCGCGGGCGCGCCAGAATTCGTAGAACTCGCAGGCGTCGCGCGGGATGTGGATCAGCAATTCGGGGGGTTCCAGTGCCAGTTGCACGCGGGCGATGCGCTCTTGCATGGTTTCCAGCGAACGCGTCATCACTTCCATCAGGCCGAAGTGGTGCCCAGGTGGCGCGCCATCGTCGTCGCCAAAATGCGCATCCCACCAGCGGCCAAGGATGCCGGGCGTGCTCTTGCCGTTTTCGGCATCGACATCGCGTACCGGCGTGTCGGCACGTTGCGGTGGCGCGCTGTGGATATCCACGGCCACCACCCGATGCGGGCCGGCCAAGCGCGTGGCAGTGATTGGCAACGGTGCCAGCAGGCCACCATCCACCAAATCCATATTGCCGATGCTGAGCGGCGTGAAGATGCCAGGAATGGCAAATGAGGCGCGCAGGGCGTCCCACATGTCGCCGTGGCGCAACCAGACTTCACGTTGGCTTTTCAGATCCACTGCGACTGCGGTGAAATCAATCGGCAGCTCTTCGATACGCGGCTCGCCAATCACTTCGCGCAGGGCGCGCACCAATCGGTTGCCGGTGAACATCGCCGGCCGGCTGATGCCGGGATCAAGCAGCCGCAACATTTGGCTGCGACTGGTGGCGCACATCCAGTCGCTCAGTTCGGTCAATTTGCCGGCGGCAAAACACCCACCGACCAAGGCACCGCAAGATGTGCCGGCGACTGCCGTGACATACAAGCCACGCGATTGCAGTACTTCGATCACGCCAATCTGCGCCAGCCCACGCGCGCCGCCACCACTCAACGCCAACACGATTGAGGCATCTTGGGCGGGTTGTGACGCGTCGTTGGTCAGCGGCTGCGTCATGTGCCTGGCTCGTAATTGCTGATGGCCAGTTGCAAATGGCTGCGCAGTTGCTCGCGCAGCGATTTGGGTTCAATGATTTCGGCATCGGCACCGTAGTGCAGCACGTCCATCAGTAATTCACGCGGCACCGAATACGGCACCTTCAACTCGTAACTGCCATCGGCCAGATGCCGGCCCTGTTGCTGCGAATGCCAATGCTCATCGGCCACCCAGCGCGCCGCCTTCGGGCTGAAGCGAATGGTGGCCCAGGCTTTGGGGGCACCGGAAAAGATGCCGTAGCTGCCGGCCAAATGCGCATCCAGCTCGGTATCCGCCACGTCACGTGCCGCACCTTCCACAAATCGCGCCGCCGTCATGCGGTCGATGGAAAAACTTCGCAGCGCCTCGCGATCTTCGTCCCACGCATCCAGATACCAGTTGTCGCGATAGTGGGTGAGGCGCTGCGGGCTGACCATGCGTCGGGTTTTTTCATCGGTGGAACGCGCTCGATAGTCAAATGCCAATTTGCGCCGCTCGAGGACGCACGAGGCGACGATGCGGAAGCTGTGCTCATCCATGCTGCGGCCACGATGCGGGATCACCCGCACCCGCTGCATCGGCACGTGCTTGCTACCCGAATGCGCGTCCAGCAATTTTTCCACGCGCTGTTGCAGCGGCGCCAAGGCGGCCGACAACATGCCGCCGCTGCTGCGTTCCAGCAATTGCTGGGCGGCCAACAATGCGTGCAATTCTTCCGAGTTCAACCACAGGCCGGGCAGCTCGAAGCGCTCGCTTTCGGCCTTGTCATAGGCAAAACCGGCTTCGCCATCGCCGACTACCGGGGCCATCAGTGCATCACGCAAAAACGCGATGTCGCGGTACACGGTGGCCCGCGAGCAAGCCAGTTCATCCTGCAGCCGGGCTACGGTGATCGGGCGGTGGGCGGCCTGTAATTGGCGATGCAGGGCAATGATGCGTTCGTAGCGTTCCATGCCCGGATTATGCGTCAGTGCGCCGTGCGTGGGGCAGGCACCGCCGCGCAGTCAGGCTTGGGCCATACCTGCTGCGGTATGATCTGCGCATGCTTGACGCTGCGACGCCCCTGTTGTTGTGGTTGGCGCTCACCGCACCGCCCACCGCAATCCCCACCCCTGCGCTGCCGTTGCTGCAGCCAGAGGTCGTGCAGCGCTTGATCGATCCGCCGCGCTGCCTGGCCGCGCAATGCGTGAATGGCGAGTGGCAGCGCGGAGCAATGGTCAGTATTCCAGCCGGACAGCGACGGATTGATGCCAATGACTTGCCAGGCAGCGGCAGCCGCCTGCGTTTGTCCGGCAACCGCCCGGATTGGGTGAAAGCGCAAGGCAGCAATGCCCGCGTGGGCATGCAATATGGCGTGCAAGCCGTGCAGACCAAAGACACCAGCCTGAAGATGTCGGTGGATACCGGCTATCGCATGAAAGGCTATGCGGATGACGGCATTGCCGGTACCGGCCCGATTTTGCGCGGCCAGGTGGAATGGCAGCAGACGCTGAGCAAGCGCACCCGGCTATCGCAAACCACGCGCCTGGAAACCGGGCAGCGTGGCACTTATCTGCGTAACAGCTTGCAAGTGAAAACCCAATTGCTGCCAGCCCTGACATTCAGCTCAGGGGTGGAAGTGTCACGTGACAGCAATCTGGTGGGCCGCAATAAAACCGATGCCACCATGAATCTACGCTACGCGTTTTGATGCACGGATTGTTGCGGCCTGGCTTGTTGAAACAGCGCGTGGCGAGGCGCAGTTAGCCGTCGATCAGTGCCCGCGCGCCCTGCGCCAGCAAGGCATCGGCGACCGTAATTCCAAGCGCTTCGGGTGTGGTCATCGCGGCCTCAGCCTGCGCCCGTACACACTGGCCATCACGCGCCGAACCCACCAGCCCTTGCAGCAGCAGGCGCCCACCTTGCAATGTCGCCAATGCCGCCACCGGCACATGGCAACTGCCGTGCAGGGCCAGGTTCATGGCGCGCTCGGCGCGTACACAGGTGTTCGTTGCAGCATCGTCCAGCACGCCGCACAAAGCCTGGGTGGCGGCATCGTCGTGCCGACACTCAATGGCAATCGCGCCTTGTGCCGGTGCCGGCAGCCAATGCGGGGCATCCAGTCGCGCG
This sequence comes from uncultured Thermomonas sp., assembly GCF_937872235.1. Classification (NCBI taxonomy): domain Bacteria; kingdom Pseudomonadati; phylum Pseudomonadota; class Gammaproteobacteria; order Lysobacterales; family Lysobacteraceae; genus Thermomonas; species uncultured Thermomonas sp. The sequence goes on along the minus strand of NZ_CALMPC010000033.1, from coordinate 29,087 downwards.
CGGATGCGGGCATCAAATCCCAACCGGGTCAGGCCAGCGCAAGCCAGCACGATGGCGGCGTAGTCGCCGGCATCGAGTTTGGCCAGCCGCGTGTTGACGTTGCCGCGCAAATCGCGCAATTGCAGATCAGGGCGCAGCGCGCGCAGTTGCGCCTGCCGACGCAGCGACGAGGTGCCCACGCAAGCGCCTTGCGGCAACTCATCCAGGTGCAGAAAATGATTGCTGACGAAGGCATCTGCATGGTCGGCGCGCGGCAGAATCGCGGCCAGCGCAAACCCCGGCTCCAGCTGCATCGGCACGTCTTTCAACGAGTGCACCGCGCAATCGGCATCGCCCCGCTGCATGGCGATTTCCAGTTCCTTGAGGAACAAGCCCTTGCCGCCAATCGCCGCCAGCGAGCGATCCAGGATCTCGTCGCCGCGGGTGCTCAGCGGCACCAGTTCCACTTGCAAACCGGGATGGGCCGCACGCAGGCGACTGGCGACGTGTTCGGTCTGCCAAACGGCAAGCGGGCTTTTGCGGGTGGCGATGCGCAGGATGGTCATGCCGGCATTATCGCTTGCCGCGCCGCTGGTTGGCGCCTGTGCGCGGCTACAATTGCTGCAAGGCCTCGCGCAAATGGGGCAGACAACGACGGCTGACTTCCAACGCCGTGCCGCCGTGGCGCAAGACGGCATGCACATGTCCTTCTGGCGAGCGCCGCAATTCGGTGATTTCCTCACGTGCCACCAAGCAATTGCGATGAATGCGCACGAAGCGGTCGGCAAATTCTGTTTCCAGTGACCGCAGTGATTCTTCAATCAGATCCTCGCCACGGGCGTGATGCACCACCACGTATTTTTCATCCGCCTGCAAAAACCAGATGTCATCAACCGGAATCATGCGCAAGTTGCCGCCCAGCCGGGCGCACAATTGGCTGCGTGCGCGCGGCTCACCGGCTTGCGCGGCAGCACGCCCGGCACCACGCCCAGCCAGATAGGTGCGCACTTTGTCCAACGCTTGCGCCAGGCGTTCGGTGCGCACCGGCTTGACCAGATAATCCAGCGCCTGCGCTTCAAACGCGGACAGCGCGTGCGCATCGTAGGCAGTGCAAAACACCACCGCCGGGCGCGGCTGCAGATTGGCCAGCGCGCGCGCAGCCGCCAACCCATCCATGCCGGGCATGGCGATATCCAGTAACACGGCATCCGGGTGCAGGCGTGCGCAGGCATCGATGGCGGCTTGACCGTCGCCGGCCTCACCCACCACATCGATCAGCGGCAGACCGGACAACAGCCCGCACAGGCGCGCGCGCGCCAGCGGCTCATCGTCCACCACCAGCACGCGCATGGGTTGTGTCGTCATGGGCTCACACTCCGGGGCCCACCCCGGGCTTGCCCCGATGGTAGCGGTGTGCAGTGGCCAACGTCACCTCAGCCGGCCGCAAACCGCGCTGTCATCCAGTCGCCCAACTGGGTGATTTCCTCTGCACAGACCGAATGCTGCATCGGGTAGCGCCGCCATTGCATCGCAAACCCTAGCGCCTGCATGGTTTTGGCACTGGCTTCGCCGGCCGCAGGTGGCACCACTGGATCAAACACGCCATGCGCCATAAACAGCGGCTGGGTTGCGGCCTGCACAGCCATGCTGGCTTGCGCCTGCTGGGCAGTCATTGGCAGATAGGTCGACAGCGCAATCAAGCCGGCCAGCGGTTGGCTGCGCGTCAACCCGACTGCCAGCGTGATCGCCCCGCCTTGCGAGAAACCTGCCAGCAACACCCGCTGCGGCGGCACGCCACGTTCACCCTCGCGTGCAATCAGTGCCTCGATTTGCGCGACAGATTCGGCTACACCGGCACTGTCGGCGCGCAGCGCCAGATCATCAAACCCGAAACTGGTGATGTCGTACCACGCCCGCATGCGTGCGCCGCCATTGATCGTGACCGCGCGAACCGGTGCATGCGGGAATACGAAGCGCAGCGCAGGCCAATCCTTGCGCACCAACTCCGGCACGATGGGGGAAAAATCATGCCCGTCGGCACCCAGGCCGTGCAGCCAAATCACGCTCCATTGGGGATGCGCGCCGGTGCTGTGTTCGATGGTTTCAAGCAGCATGTGAAAATGTTCAGCAGTGGCCTGCGCACATTATGCCGATCAATGCGTACGCTCCGCTGCGCGTTGTGGAAACAGCAACACCGCTGCACCCACAAACACCAATAGCGCTGCGGTGGCCGAGGTGCGGCTCAGGGCCAATCCACCGCTGGCCAGCGGCTTATCCAGGAAGTCACCCAGCACCGCGCCCAATGGCCTGGTCAGGATGAAAGCAGCCCAGAACAGCAGCGTGGGCGACACCTTTTTCGACCAATACAGGATCGCCACGAGTGCCAATGCACCGCCAAAGATCGCAATGCCACCGGTATAGCCCAGCCCCTGCGTATCGGCCACCCAATCCCCCAGTGCCGTGCCCAGCGTTTGCGAACACATGATGGTCAACCAGTAAAACCCTTCGGCCTGCGGACTGGCCACACTGGCCACCGACACCGTGCCCAACATGCGCTTCCATGCCCACAACGTGCCCAGCAGCAGCAGCAACAGCACTCCTGAGCCACCGCTATAGCCAATCCCCAGCGAGCGGTCGGCAAAATCGGCGAGTGTGGTGCCCACCGTGGTGCTGGCCAGAATGGCAAACCAATACAGCCATGGGTTGAATTGCTTTGCACGGAGTTGTAACCACACCGCAAATGCGAACAAGACGGTGAAAATGCCGGTGCCAATCAAATACCCATTGGCATGCGTTTGCGTGCCGGCTTCGCCCAGCCACGACATGGTCACCGCATCGCCGCCGGTCTCACCCAGTGTGGTGGCGGCAATCTTGATCAACCAGAACAGCAAGGTGACTGCAGGCACCTTGGCCAGAGGTTGTGACGTCGGTGTATGCATGCGGGTGTACTCGGTATGAAGTGGCGTCAGCATGTGCCGCAACCTGTTGGACTGACTCTGCTGAAACTCAGATGTTCGTTAACCCGATTTACGGCACACTCCAAACCCATGCATCGTTCGCCCATGCCCACCTCTGCCAACCCCGGCCTGCGCGTCTTGCTGATTGAAGATCAGCACGATATCGCCGCCAATATCTGGGATTTTCTGGAGCGGCGCGGCCACGAAATGGATCACTGTGCTGATGGTGTCAGTGGCTTGGCGCGGGCGTTGCGTGGTGACGTTGATGTGATTGTGCTTGATCTGGGCTTGCCCAGACTGGATGGTTTGGCATTGTGCCGGCGCTTGCGGGAGGCCGGGCATGGGGTGCCGGTATTGATGTTGACCGCGCGCGACAGTCTGGAAGACAAGCTGCGGGGTTACGCCGAAGGTGCCGATGATTATTTGGTCAAACCCTTCGCATTGCGCGAGCTGGAAGCGCGGATCCGTGCGCTGCGCCGCCATGCGCACGCACAGACCGCATTGACATTTGGGCCATTGACCTACGATCCACACAGCATGACAGCCAGCCGCGAGGGCCGGCGAATTCCGTTGACGCGACTGCAAGGTGCGGTGCTGGCGTGCCTGTTGCAGGAAGCTCCGCGCATCGTGCCGCATGCACGCCTGCTGGAGCATGGGTGGGGCCAGCATGGCGGTGATGTGGCCGCCCTGCAGACCCAGGTGTACGAGTTGCGGGCACTGGTGGATAAGCCGTTTGCGCACGCCATGATCCAATCCGTACGCGGGGTGGGGTACCGCTTGTTGGGGGCGGTATGAGCGCACGATGGCCGCTACGCCGGCGCTTCACGCTATTGGCATTATTGCTGGGCTTGGTGATGAGCAGCTTGTCCGCATGGATCATGCAGGACATGGCCAACGACTACGAATACGTGGTTTCTGGCGAAATCCTGCGCGGGCAAGCCGAAGACTACGGGCAGCGCCTGGCACGTGGGCAGGCGCTGCAACTTCCCTCCACCCATCGCCTAAGCGGGTATCGCATCCTGGATCCGGCGTTGCCGGCGCGCTATGCCCAGCTGCCCGCTGGCATGCACGAAGATCCTGATGATGAAGATATTCACGTCGGGGTGTTCGACACCGCAGCGGGGCGCCTGGTGTTTGTCATCGACATGGGTGATATCGAACAAATGGAGCGCCACCTGCACCGGCTGGTGATTGCCATGATTGTGCTGGGCACAGCATTGGCGGGCTGGCTGGGCTGGCTGTTCGCTGGAATTGCCCTGCAACCGGTGCGGCATCTGGCAAAAAGCGTGGAAGCCCTGCCGGTACGGCCGCAGCCAACCCAACTGGCTGCGGCTGTCAGCCACGATGCTCTTGGGCAATTGGCTTCTGCCATCGACGCCTATCAGGCACGGCTGGTGGATGCCGACGCGCACGAGCAAGCTTTCCTTGCCGATGCCAGCCACGAACTGCGCACCCCGCTGGCGGTGATTCAAGGTGTCACCGAAGTGTTGCTGGACGATGCCGGCATGCCACCGCAGCAGCACACCCGGTTGGCGCGACTCGAGCGTGGTGTGCAAGACATGGGGCAGTTGCTGGAAGCCATGCTGGCCAGCGCGCGGCGTAAACCGTTGACCATTGAGCCCGTGGATGCACAGGCGCTGCTGCAGGATGCCAGTGCGCGTGCAATGGTCGGCAAGCCTGCCATCCCGGTCGTCATTGACGCCCCTGTGCAACTGCACACCGCACGCCGTGAGGCGCTGTTATTGATCGCCGGCCTGCTGCGATTGCAGCTGCAAGCGCAGGCATGCACCCAGCTACACCTGCGCATGGACACGCAGGCACTGGACATCCACACCACCACCACGGCTGATTCGGCGGCCATGCGGTCACTTGCACGCGCCGATACCGGCACCGGTTCGGCCTTGCTGGATCGGTTGGCTGCGCGCCTGGACTGGCAAGTGCTGATCCTGTCCCCCAGCCAGACGCGTTTGCAGCTGCATCCCGAAATTGCGGGCGCCCGCCGCCAGCCCAACAGCTAACTGCTTGCGTGGAAAGGAAAACTCGCCCATAATGCGCGGCTCACTGCGTCCTGCAGTGTATCCCGGTGTGGGTATTACTCCGGGGCCGCCGTCTCCCGGGCTACGGGCGACAACCACATACCATCGAGGTGCACAGTGTCCAAAGTCTGCCAAGTTACTGGCAAGCGTACGACGACCGGTAACAACGTCTCGCATTCCAATCGCAAGACCCGCCGTCGCTTCCAGCCCAACCTCCACGAGCGTCGCTTCTGGGTCGCTTCGGAAAACCGTTGGATCAAACTCCGTATTTCCAATGCCGCGCTGCGCACCATCGACAAGAACGGTATCGATGCCGTCCTCGCCGACCTGCGCAAGCAGGGCGAGAAGGTCTGAGGAGAACTGAATCATGGCTACCAAGCGCGATAAAATCCGTCTGATCTCGTCGGCCGGCACCGGTCATTTCTACACCACCGACAAGAACAAGAAAAACACCCCGAACAAGATGGAAGTCAGCAAGTACGACCCCGTTGTTCGCAAGCACGTGATGTACAAGGAAGGCAAGATCAAGTGACGCACTGGCGCGAACGTGCCTGGCGCGTTCGCCTCTGCCGGCGCGGCACCCCCGGATGCTCCTGCCGGGGATCAGGCTCTCAACAAAAACCCGCCATCCGGCGGGTTTTTGTTTTGCAGCATCGCCAGCTTTATTGCTGCGGCTTGGCAGCCTCTGCCATTGGCGACGCAGAGCCGGTCTGCTTCACAACTTCCACCTCCACCACCATGTCCAGCACATAGGCGAACTTGGAGCCGTCTTGGCCGGCAGTTTTCAGCGGGAAACGGTTGACGCGCAGTACGCTGCGCACGCCGGGGCGCACCGCAAAGCCTTCAATCGGCGTGCTGAATTCCACAAATGGCCCAGGGGTACCTACTTTCAAACCCTTGCCGTCGTAGTGGATTTCGCGCATCTGTGCGCACAGCACCTTGCTGTCGCTGGCGCAGGGTTTGGCATCGGGGGAGATTTCCAGGAACACGCGCTCGCCCGGGCCGCCGTATTTGGTTTCGGCAGTCTGGTTGCCAGCAAATACCAGCACGTCACCGGCCTTGTTGGTCAGTTCCAGCATCGGGTTGCCGCCATCGGCGATGCGCAGCCCCAGTTCACCGGTCAGGCGCTTGCTGGCGGCTTGGTCAAGGCCGGCCAGCTTGGGCTCCGCGCAGGCTTTCATGGTGGAGGCAAAATCCGTGGCCACGATGGTGGCACCGGAGAGTTTGAAGCTGGTATGGAGCATATTGCAGGCGTTATCTACCGATAGCGTACTGGCGGTGAAGTTCAGCGTCAGTGGTTTGTCGGCGCGCGCAAACAGTGCGTCGATGCGTTGCCCCTTGGCATCAGTGGCTGTGGCCAAGGCCCAGTGCTGCTTGGGCAACACGTTGACGGCTTGGATGGGGCCAACCGCATGGAATGAATACTGGACATTGGGATTCATCGGCTTCAGCGCCGGATTGGCGCTGCCGGCGGGCGTGGCGGGTGTTGTTGCCGGGGTTGCACTATTGCTGGCGTCGGCTTTGGCGGTTGCGCTGGATGCCGGGTGCGAGCTGGGGCAGCCCGCCAGGGCCAATGGAAGTGCAAGCAGGAACAGGCGTTTCATGCGAAGACCTCGATACGATGACGCGATGATGGGAAGACGATGTGGAGCGCATGCCGGTGGGGATGATGTGCTTAGCCACCGGTGGGCAGCCAAACCAGCAGGGCGATACCCAACACCAAACGATAGACCGCAAACGCGGTAAAGCGGTGGCTCTGGATATAGTGCAACAACCACTTCACCGCGACAAAAGCAGTGCTGGCCGAAACCGCGAACGCCACGCCAAGCGCCGCCCAATCTTCGCCGCCCAGCGCGCCCTGCTTGTACATCGACAACAGCTCGTAGCCGGTGGCGGCAAACATGGTGGGGATGCCGACCAGAAACGCGAACTCAGTGGCGGCAGCGCGGCTGGTGGTGCCGGCCAGCAGGGCGACGAAAATGGTAGCGGCGCTGCGCGAGGTGCCGGGGAACACGCCAGCCAGCACTTGCGCGGCCCCGACCAGCAAGGCCACCGCCCACGTGATGGTGGTGCGCTCGCCCACCTGCGCCGCGCGCCGGCCCGCCAGCCATTCGGCGGCCAGCATCCACAACGCCCCCAGGACCAGCGCCCAAGCCACCGGGGTCACCGACTCCGGCAGTTGCCAGCCCAATTTCTTGACCAGCAACCCCAGCACCGCGGTGACACCGAAGGCCGCCATCAACTTGATCGCGTATGCCCGCGACTGTGCCGGGGTGGCGGTGATGCCCAGTGGGTCGAAGGCGGCCGGCGCATCGCGGCCGGCAAATGCCAGCAACATGCCCCATAAGCGTTTCCAGTAAATCAACACCACCGCAAGGATGGCGCCCGCCTGGATCGCAACATTGAACAGATCGCTGCGCGCGCCCAACCAATGCTCGGCAATCAGCAAATGGCCGGTGCTGGAAATGGGCAGAAATTCGGTGATGCCTTCAATGATGCCCAATAGCAGGGCGGCCAGCAGATCGTTCATCGGCAGAGGAGATGGAAGGGTGGCGCAGCATACCGTGGATTGCAATTCACCAAGTTGGTGATACCTGAGAATTGATTGCACCAAGTGAGTGCTTATTTGCAATGTGTCGATTATCGATTCGTTTAAAATCAATAAGTTATTAGCTGGCACGGTCCTTGCTAATATCACTACCGTCAGGCCCTTGCTTACGCCCCTCCATCCTTTGCCGGAGTACCCCATGTCGCTGGAACAACTCGAAAAGCTCATCAAAGACCACAAGATCGAATTTGTGGACCTGCGTTTTGCCGACATGCGCGGCGTGCAGCACCATGTCACCTTCCCCAAATCGATCGTCGATGCCAGCCTGTTCGAGGATGGCAAGATGTTCGATGGCAGCTCGATTGGCGGCTGGCGCGGTATCCAGAACTCCGACATGGTGCTGCTGCCCGACCCGGCCACCGCCTTCATCGATCCGTTCACCGCTGACCCCACCCTGGTGCTGACTTGCGATGTGCTGGATCCGGCCACCATGCAAGCCTATTCGCGCGATCCGCGTGGCGTGGCGCATCGCGCCGAAGCGTATTTGAAGGCCAGCGGCATCGCCGAGCAGGGCTTCTTCGGGCCAGAACCGGAATTCTTCATTTTCGATTCGGTGCGCTTTGCCAATGAAATGGGCCACACCTTCTTCCAGATTGATTCGGAAGAAGCGCATTGGAATTCCAGCCGCGAATACGCCGGCGGCAACAGCGGCTACCGGCCGATGGTGAAGGGTGGCTACTTCCCGGTGGCACCATTGGATTCGCTGCACGATCTGCGTGCGGAAATGTGCAAGACGCTGGAAAAAGTGGGCATCGAAGTGGAAGTGCACCACCACGAGGTGGCCAATGCCGGCCAGTGCGAGATTGGCACCAAGTTCAATTCGCTGGTGAAGAAAGCCGACGACCTGATGACCATGAAATACGTCATCAAGAACGTGGCGCACCGCAATGGCAAGACCGTCACCTTCATGCCCAAGCCGATCGTCGGCGATAACGGCAGTGGCATGCATGTGCATATGTCGCTGGCCAAGGGCGGCGTCAATCTGTTCTCCGGCGATGGCTACGGCGGCCTGTCGCAGACCGCGCTGTGGTACATCGGCGGCATCTTCAAGCATGCGCGTGCGATCAATGCGTTCGCCAACTCCAGCACCAATTCGTACAAGCGCCTGGTGCCTGGCTACGAAGCGCCGGTGATGCTGGCGTATTCGGCCTCCAACCGTTCGGCCAGCTGCCGCATTCCGTATGTGGCCAACCCGAAGGCACGCCGCATCGAAATGCGCTTCCCCGACCCGATGAACAGCGGCTATTTGACCTTTGCCGCGCTGCTGATGGCGGGTCTGGACGGCATCAAACATCAGATCGATCCGGGCGCGCCGTCCGACAAGGATCTGTACGACCTGCCGCCGGAAGAAGAGAAGAACTACCCCACCGTCTGCCACTCGCTGGATCAGGCGCTGGACGCGCTCGACAAAGATCGCGAATTCCTGAAAGCGGGCGGGGTGTTCACCGATGATTTCATCGACGCCTACATCGGCTTGAAGATGAAGGAAGTGACCGCGTTCCGTGGTGCCACGCACCCGTTGGAATACCAGATGTACTACACGCTCTGATTGCCCGCGCAAGGGTGAGCGAAGCAGGCTGATCCTCGCTTCGCTCCCTCCCCGGCGAGGATTGGAGCGGCCGGAAGCGTGCACTGACGGGTGCACGCCTTCCGCGCCGTTGTCTGCATGGGCAGGGGGCGAGGCGGGCTGCGCGCAGCGGGTCTGCGCGGCAACAACAGGAGGCACATGCGATCGAACGATCGCCGCAGGCAGAACCCACACGATTCTGCATTGCACGAGTACGCAACACTGACCGGGGAGGGCTACCGCTTATGAGGAGCCTGCGTCATGCCGTCTCACGACCTTGCAACACCGTTTCATCGCGTGGCCTCCTTGCAGTGCACACGCAGCCGCACGCACGCGTGCACCTTGTTGGCCTTGTGCACCTTGTCTGCCATCGGCCATGCGCAAGCAGGCAACAGTGGCAACCTGTCGCTGACTAGCGACTATGTCTTTCGCGGCATCTCGCAAAACAATCAACACCCCGCCTTGCAAGCGGGTTTCGAACATGCCGCAGACAATGGCCTGTATGCGGGGGCATGGGGCAGCAACATCAGTTGGCTGGCAGATACCTCCAGCAGCGCCGCACCCATCTCCAGCAGTCTTGAGCTGGATGCCTATGCCGGCTGGCGCGGCACGCCAAGCCCCGCCGTGAGCGTGGATGTGGGCGTGCAGTACTACGCCTATCCCGGCCACTTCCCGTCCGGCTTCAATCGCGCCGATACGCTGGAGTTGTATGCCGGCGTGACGCTTGCCGCCAGCAAGCGTGTCAGCTTGGGCGCGAAGTATTCGCTGGCCACGACCGATCTGTTTGGCTATGCCGACTCCAATGGCAGCGGCTATCTCGACCTCAGCGCCACCTTCGCCGTTGACGACCACTGGAGCCTTGCCGCGCATGCCGGCAAACAGTGGATTTCACACAACGCCGCCTTCGCCTATCGCGATTGGAAGCTGGGCCTGACCCGCAATTTTGCCAACGGCGTGACGCTGGGGCTGGCCTATACCGGCAGTACGGCCAATAGCGCGCTGTACATCAATCCCGATGGCCACACGCTGGCCAGGGACACCGTGGCATTGACTCTCGGCAAGACTTTTTGAAGGAGCCACAGACCGATGAAACTGATCACTGCGATCATTCGCCCATTCAAGCTTGACGATGTGCGCGAGGCACTGACCGATGCGGGGGTGTCTGGCATCACCGTCACTGAGGTCAAGGGATTTGGCCGCCAAAAAGGCCATACCGAGTTGTACCGCGGTGCCGAGTATCAAGTCGATTTTTTGCCCAAGCTGAAAATCGAATGCGCGGTAGATAACGCGGCCTTCGATGCCGCGCTGGAAGCCATCATGAGTGCTGCCGCCACCGGCAAGGTTGGCGACGGCAAGGTGTTCGTGATCGGCCTCGAGCAAGCCATCCGTATTCGCACCGGGGAGATTGGCACCGATGCGCTCTGACCTACGCGAGGACTCCATGCACACTTTCATTGCACACGCTTCCATTACGCATGTGTCACCCCGCCCACCGCAGTGGGCGTGGTTGTGGCTGCTCTGCATCTGCGGCAGCGTGTCCGCACAATCGGCGGCCCCTGTGCCCAGCCTCAGCAAACCCGATACGGTGTGGGTATTGGTGAGTGCGTGTCTGGTGATCTTCATGACCTTGCCCGGACTGGCCTTGTTTTATGGTGGCCTGGTGCGCAGCAAAAATGTGCTTTCAATCCTGATGCAAACGTTGGCGGTGTTTGCGGTAGTCGCCATTTTGTGGGCGCTGTATGGCTACAGCCTGGCGTTTACCGAAGGCAATGCGTTCATCGGCGGGCTGGACCGGGTACTCGCACACGGGCTGGATGCCAATGCATTGGCTGCCACCTTCAGCAAAGGCGTGTATATCCCGGAACTGGCGTTCTTTGTGTTTCAAGGCGCATTTGCCTGCATCGCGTGTGCGCTGGTAGTGGGCGCGTTTGCCGAGCGCGTGAAGTTTTCCGGCGTGCTGCTGTTCACCGTGCTGTGGTTCACCTTTGCCTATCTGCCAATGGCGCACATGGTCTGGTTTTTCCCGGGCCCGGATGCGTTCACATCCAACGCGATGGCGGCGACGGCGACGGCGAAGGCGGGGTATCTGTGGGCGAGGGGCGCGTTGGATTTTGCCGGCGGCACGGTAGTGCATATCAATGCCGCAGTGGCCGGTTTGGTGGGCGCATTCATGGTCGGCAAGCGCATTGGCTATGGGCGTGAAGCGTTGAAGCCGCACAACCTCACCCAGACCATGGTCGGCGCGTCGATCCTGTGGGTGGGCTGGTTTGGCTTCAATGCCGGCTCTGCGCTGGAAGCCAATGGCACCGCCGCGCTGGCCTTCGTCAACACCTTCCTTGCCACTGCCGCTGCGGTAGTGGCATGGACGGCATTGGAATGGCTGCACAAGGGCAAGCCCTCGCTGCTGGGCGCGGCCTCCGGTGCAGTGGCGGGCTTGGTGGCGATCACTCCGGCGGCCGGCTTGGTGGGTTTGATGGGCGCTTTGGCGATGGGCGCGATCACCGGCGCACTCTGCCTGTGGGGGGTGGGCGGTTTGAAGCGTTGGCTGCGAGCCGACGACAGCTTGGACGTGTTTGGCGTGCATGGCGTGGGCGGCATCGCCGGGGCCTTGCTCACCGGTGTATTCGCTGCCCCGCGGCTGGGTGGTGCGGGGCTCTGGGACTACGTCAGCGAGCGTGCTTCACCCGATTACAACCTGCTGGCGCAACTATGGATCCAGCTGCAGGGCGTGCTGGTGACGGTGGCGCTATCCGGCACGGTGTCACTGCTTGCGTTTGTCATCGTCAAATACACGGTGGGGTTGCGGGTGGATGCCGACGCCGAACGCGAAGGCCTGGACATCGCCACCCACGGCGAAAACGCTTACGCCAATTAGAAGCACGATGGGGCGAGACCACATGGTTTCGCCCTGTTAGTGCGTCTGCAAACCCTGCGCTGGATGCGCACGCACAAATGCCACGAACGCATCCATCGGCAGTGCCGGCGACCAATGAAAGCCCTGCCCGAATTCGCAGCCGAACTCGGCTAGCCGCGCCCGTGTAGCGGCATCCTCCACACCTTCGGCCACCACTTGCAAATCCAGGCAGTGCGCCATTTCGATGATCGCGCGCACCAGTCCTTCATCATGCGGATTGGTGCACATCCGACGCACGAAGGATTGGTCGATTTTCAGTCGATCCACTGCAAATCGGCGCAGATAGCCAAGGTTGGAATAACCCGTGCCAAAGTCATCGATGGTGATATGCACGCCGGTGCTACTCAGGCGTTGCAAGGCCGCGCTCAGATGTTGGGCGTCGGCCAGCAGCGATGATTCGGTCAACTCCAATTCCAGCGCACTGGTGGGCAGGCCGGCACTGTTCAACGCCGCAGACACCACCGCCTCCAAATTGCCGCGCTGAAATTGCAGTGGCGACACGTTCACCGCGACTACCAATTCACCCAAGCCCTGCGCACGCCACGCACGGGCTGCCTGACACGCTTGCTGCATTACCAAATCACCAATCACGGTGATCAGGCCACTGCGCTCGGCGATGGGAATAAAACGTGCCGGTGCCACCAGCCCCCACTCGGGGTGCTGCCAGCGCAACAACGCTTCGGCACCGGTGATGCGACCGCTGCGCAATCCGATTTGCGGCTGAAAATGCAATTGCAGCTCGTTCTGTGCAATCGCCAGACGCAGGCGTGATGCAATTTTCAAATCCTCCACCGCGCCGCCGGCCATGTCCGGGGCAAAGTGCAGGAAGGTATTGCGGCCGGATTCCTTGGCTCGGTACATCGCCATATCGGCGTGCTCGAGCAGCGTGCTGGCATCGTTGCCATCGCCAGGCGCCATCGCAATGCCCACCGATGCGGTGACCGGCACATCCAGCCCATCCAGCGGAAACGCCTGCTCCAAGGTGTCAAAGATACGGCCCACCATGTCATCCACCGAGTCCTGCGTCTGCACACCGCCGAGCAGGATGAAGAACTCATCGCCGGATGCGCGCGCCACCATGCCGGAATTTCCCACGCACATCCCAAGTGCGTCGGCGACCTGGCACAACAGCACATCGCCCGCGGCATGCCCAAGCGAATCATTGATGGTTTTGAAGTTATCCAAATCCAGCAGCAGCACTGCAACCATTTGCGGCGAATCCGCACTGTCCATCAATAATCGTTTCAATTGCTCTTTGGCCGACACCCGGTTGGGTAACCCGGTCAGGCTATCGCGCAAGGCCAAATATTCAATTTGCGCATGCGAGGCCTGCAAGGCCAGCTTTTCGGACTCCAACCGCGTCAACACACGCCGCAAGTCACTCACGATCAACCACACGAAAAACCCACTCAGGGTGACGATCAGGCACACATTGAAAGCGCGCAGCGGCCCAACCGGCAATGGCGAGTGAGGCATCAGCCCGGATACATCCAGCAAGTACACGCTGATGAACGAAAGCACCATCATGCTGGTGAACCACAGCAGCAACCGTCGGTTACCAAACAGTCCGGCAAACACCAGTAGTGCCGGATACGCCATCCCGGCTTCGTCAAACAAGCCTTGGCCGATCACCATCAATACGGTCAGGCCCAGCATCAGCGTGACGATCAAAAACCATGCGGCGCGCACCAGATGCCCGCGTCTGTTCCACCAGTACGCCAGCAACATCGGCCCAAGCATGGCCAGCTCGATGCTGGCGGATGTCCATCGTCCAAGCGATGCATTGGCCAGCATCACGGCGCCAAATGCGCCCATCAACAGCCACAGTATTTGCCGAAAGCGCTGTTGTTGCAGCGCCAACAGTGCATCTGGCAAGGCGCGGCGATGGCGTCCGTTCAGCTCGGCGGTCATTCGTGGGTTTCCAGGATTGCCTGCGGGGGCGGGCAGAGGCGTGCGTGGCATCACCAACGGCGTTACCTGTTCACAGTCCCCAAGCGGCAACACGGTATGTCGAAGTCGGGCTGCTGTCGAGACATGCCTGACTTCCGCAACGAATGCCCGCTGCCATACCCACATACATGCACTATGATCCGGATATGTTGCGACCTGCCTGTTATCTCCTGCTGCTCTTGTTGCTCAGCGCGTGCGCGCACACGCCCGTGCCGATGCACAACCCGCTGGCGCAATGGGTGCCATCCCCCAATGCGGATGCACGCCGTGCCGTCATCATCGTGTTGCACGCCACCGAGCAACATTCCGTGCAGCAAAGCCTGGATACCTTGCGCACCGCCAACAGCAAAGGCCCGGTCAGTGCGCATTATCTGATCGGCAAAGACGGCGTGACCTATCAGTTGGTGGATGACGGCGCCCGTGCTTGGCATGCCGGCGGTGGCCGCTGGGGCACGATTACCGATCTCAATTCGGCTTCGATCGGGATCGAAATCGATAATGCCGTGGGGGTCGCCTACACCGACGCGCAAATCACCGCGCTACTGCGCTTGCTGGATGATTTGACCACGCGCTTGTCGATCCCCAAAACCCAGGTCATCGGGCATGCTGATCTGGCACCCACCCGCAAACGTGACCCCGGCGCCTTGTTCCCGTGGCAACGTTTGGCGGATGCAGGGTTCGGGCTGTGGCCGCAGGGCGGCTTGCAAGATCCACCGGCGGGGTTTGACCCGTGGCTGGCGATGGCGGCGGTGGGTTATCCATTGGCCGATCGTGCGGCTGCGGTGCGTGCCTTCCATCGCCATTATCGCGGCCGTGACGACGGCGAAGACCCGCAGGCCAGCTTCGATGCGGAAGATTTGCGTATCCTGCATGCACTGAGCAATCAACGCCTAGCGATGCGGCCCTGACCACACGACCCCGGGTTTGCACTAAATTAGTGCAATGCCTGCCCCGTTGCCGTTCGACATCCTGGATGACCTGACCACGCCATTGCTGTGGTTGGATACCGATGGCCGCGTGGCGCACACCAATCTGGCGGCAGGGCGCTGGCTAAGCGTGAGTCGCCGCCGCCTGTTGGGCACGCCGGCGGCAGCGCTGGAACGGCAGACACAAACGCTGGCCGTCGCCCTGCAAGTCGACACCGATGCCCCGCAACGCTTGCGGCGGGTGGCCTTGGCCGCCCCCGGCAGTGACGAGCTGCAGTTTGCCGACTTATGGCTAGCACCGTGCGCCACCAGCGGCCGCTGGCTGGAGCTGCACCCGGTCGATGAGTTCGGCAGCGACACCCATACCCAATCGCTGCCGGCGGCGCTGAGTGCGTCGCTGAAAGGTTTGGCTCATGAACTGCGCAATCCACTGGCCGGCATCAAGGGCGCGGCGCAATTGCTGGCGCGCCGTGGTGATGCCGACAGCCGTGCATTGACCGGCTTGATCGAGGCCGAAGTGGAGCGCTTGGCCACGCTGGTGGATCGCTTGCTGTCACCGGCACCGCCGCGTGCGTTTGCACCGTTGAATATCCACGAAGTATTGGAGCGTGTGCTGCGCTTGGCCGAAACCGATGCCGGCTGGGTGACCCGTTTGCAGCGCGACTACGACCCGTCTTTGCCAGATGTCGAAGGTGATGCCGACCGCCTGACCCAAGCGGTGTGGAACTTGGTGCGCAACGCGCTGGAAGCCGGTGCCAGCGTGGTGCAATTGCGCACCCGGGTGGAGCATGCCGCGCGCATTTTTGATGCCGTGCATGCGCAGGCATTGCGTCTGGATATCGTCGATGACGGCTGCGGCATTCCGACAGAGTTGGCCGAACATGTCTTGCTGCCCTTGGTCAGCGGTCGCGCCGACGGCACCGGCTTGGGGCTGGCGCTGACCCAGCAGATCGCGCGTGAGCATCGCGGATCGTTGACTTGGCGCTCGCGCCCCGGGCATACCGTATTCACCCTGTTGCTGCCACTATCGGAGCCAAGTCATGACTGAGCCGGTAGGTCTGTGGGTGGTGGATGACGACCACGCCGTGCGCTATGTCTTGGCTACCGCATTGCGCGATGCCGGCTACGCGGTGGAAGCTTTCAGCAATGCAGCCGATGCCCTCGACATGCTGCACACCGGCACGGTACCGGCACTGGTGATCACCGATGTGCGCATGCCCGGCGACGGTGGCCTGCAGCTGCTGGACAAACTCAAAGCGGCGCAGCCGCAACTGCCGGTGATCGTGATGTCGGCCTATACCGATGTGGCCAGCACCGCCGGCGCGTTTCGCGGCGGCGCGCACGAGTTTTTGTCCAAACCGTTCGATCTGGATGAAGCGGTGGCACTGGTCCGCCGCGCCTTGCCACAGCCCACCCCTGTCGCCACTCCCGTCATTGCGCCGGCCGCTGCCGATGGCAGCCTGCTGGTGGGCCATGCGCCGGCGATGCGTGCTCTGTTTCGTGCCATTGGCCGGTTGGCGCAGGTACCGTTGTCGGTCTTGGTCACCGGCGAAACCGGTACCGGAAAGGAGTTGGTGGCACGTGCGCTGCATCGCGAATCCCCGCGTGCCACGCGACCGTTTGTCGCGCTGAATACCGCAGCGATCCCATCCGAATTGCTGGAGTCCGAACTCTTCGGCCACGAGGCTGGTGCATTCACAGGAGCCAGCAAACGCCATATCGGCCGTTTCGAACAGGCCGATGGCGGTACCCTGTTTCTGGATGAAATCGGCGACATGCCAGCGGCACTGCAAACGCGGTTGTTGCGCGTACTGGCCGAGGGCGAGTTTTACCGCGTCGGTGGGCGCGAGCTGATCCGCGTGGATGTGCGCTTGATCGCAGCCACCCATCAGCCGCTGGAAGCCTTGGTCGATGCCGGGCGGTTTCGCGCCGATTTGCTGCATCGCTTGAATGTGGTGCGGCTGCCGCTGCCACCCCTGCGTGAGCGCAGCGAAGATATTCCCGAGCTGGCTGCGCGCTTTCTGGCGCATGCCGCGCAGCGCCTGCAACTGCCTGTCAAACAGTTCAGCAACGCTGCATTCGAACGCCTGCAAGCACACGCTTGGCCGGGCAATGTGCGTGAGTTGGAAAACCTGTGTTGGCGCTTGGCTGCATTGGCCCCAGGCGACAGCATCGGCGTGCAGGATTTGGCCGACACTCTGCCCGGCGCGGTTGCACACGCCGGCAACGTCGCCGTTAGCTGGACGCAGCCGTTATCGACATGGGCGCAACAGCAGTTGCGCCAACATACCCCCGAGTTGCACGCACTGGCCAAGGCGCAGTTCGAACAAGCCTTGTTGGACGCGGCACTGGCTCACTGCGACGGGCATCGTGGTGACGCGGCCCAAGCTCTCGGGTTGGGCCGCAATACGATTACCCGCAAGTTGGGCAGCTCACGCAAGCAAGCACCGATTAGCTGACGCAAACCCGCACAGGAGAACACCATGCACCGCCATACCGCATCCAGCCTGTCGATGGTCTTCCCCTTGATGCTGGCCGCCTGTGCCAGCCAGCCGGCGGTCGCCCCCAAACCCACGCAAGCAACCCCCGCTGCCATCAGCACCAGCAAGCAAGCCGTGGCCAACCTCGCCTCGGCTTCCGGCAGCTTGGTCAGCGGCAAACTCACCTTGCTGCCAATGGGCGCAGGCGTGTACATCCGTGGTGATATCGGTGGTCTGACGCCAGGCAGCAGCCACGGCTTTCACATCCACGAAAAAGGCGATTGCAGCGCAGTGGATGCGGCCAGCGCCGGCGGCCACTTCAACCCGGCGATGCAGCCGCATGGCCGCGCCGGGCACGGTGCACACCATGCGGGGGATAGCGACAACCTGATCGCCAATGCCAATGGCGTGGCGCATGTGGCTGTGCAAGTGGATGGCGTCGGTTTGGGGGGCAGTGCAGCCACCGACATCGTGGGCCGTGCCATCATCGTCCACGCCAATGCCGACGATTACAGCAGCCAGCCGGCCGGCAATGCCGGTGCGCGGGTGGCCTGCGGGGTGATTCGCGCCACGCCATAAACCTGTTCGCGGGCGGTTGTCCGGTTCCGGTGCATTTTTCCGCTAGAGGAGATAACACCCCTGGCGGATATTTCCCATGCATCTCGCACTACGTTGTTGTGCGCCATTTGCGCTGTGCGTGTTGGCGGCGTGTTCGCCAGATCAGGCTCCGAACGACGCGCACAAATCCGGATCGCCGCCGCCCTCGAGCATGGCAGCACAGTCCCCCGCGCTTCAGGTGAAAAATCCGCAAGACGAAAAATGCACCCACGAACCGCGCACCGATCCCAATGACCAACGCCCGCGCTGCGCTGGCATGGGCAGTCCGCAGGCCAGCGATTCGCACGCCTATCGCATCACCTTGGAAAACGGCGAATCCTTCACCGCCTGCGACATCACCCGGCCGTTCAGCGGCAAAATCGGGCGCGGCATGATCACCTTGAAGTACACACCCAACGACCGCAAAAGCGGCAAGGTGGACTGGGTGTTTGCCGGTGGCGGCGGCATGGCCAATACCGCATACACCTACACGCTTGACGGCCCGGAAGACAAGATGACCGCGACCTACACCGCCGCCGCCGCGGTGACCGGGCGTGGCTCGGGCCTGACCGTGCAAGCAAAAGCCGTACACCAGACGTTTACCGACCAATGGACGCGGATTGATCACTGCGAAGCCACGCCATGATCCGCCACTGCAACCTGCGGACCCACAGCCACTGGTGGGGAGGCTGCGCTAAGTGATGTCCCCCACGACAAGCGACTCCCGACAACCCAGTGGAATGACCACGCAACCTCCACGGACCCTGCACATGCCCAGATCCGCATGGCCCATCCTTTGCACCACTGCACTTGTGCTGCTTGTTGCCTGCGCACCGAAGCAGGAACCGCACACTGCAGCGCCCTCCCAACCCGTGCCTGCAGCAGCAAATGCACCCATTGCAACAACTGCGCCGCCGGAAGAACCATGCACCAATGCGCCACGCACGGATGAAAACGACAAACGCCCGCGTTGTGGCGGGATCGGTGCAGCTGTCGCACCACGCGCTTACCACGTGGTTGGCGGCAGCGGTGACCCGGTGGATGACACCATTTGCGATATCAGCCAGAGCTTTGTGCTCAACGGCAGGATGTTCGGGGTGGCATTCAGCGGCGGCGTGGACGGCACCTACAAGTTCGTGCGCACACCCAACATTCCCGGCCTGCATTGGAGTGCCGGCGGGCGCTATCACATCGAATTCCCCGATGGCGCAGACAAGCCGGGCACGCTGACCACCGAAGGCGGCGGCACCACCACCGCCGGCAGCCAGTCGCGCACTACCAGCGGTGGCGAGCATTTCACCCTGACGCCCGTGGACGACTGCGGGGGTGCGACATGAGTGGGCACGGGATCGTGTGGCATTGCACTCTCCTTGCCGGAGCTTCCGGATGAAAACGCGTCATCTCGCCCTCCTTGCCATGCTGGCGTGCGCGCCGGCCGCACATGCGCAGCAATGGCTGGTCAACAGCGCCATCAACCACCAGATCATGGACACCGCCATCTGCGACAGCGCACTGCGCAAGCACGAGCGCCTGCCGGATGTCTGCGCCAAGTACCCGCGCTATGGCGGCAAGGTCACGCCGGGCAGCAGCGTGGCACCCAGCCGCCCCACCTCGCCGACGGCCACGCTGTTCACCCCGGTGGCGGGCGGCGACGCGGTGCAGCAGCTGGCCGACAGCCTGGGCAACTCGCCGGAGGAACGGCGGCAGATCCTGCAACTGGCTGGCGCGGGCAAGGAGATGTTCGCGCTGAAGTACAAGGGCAAGTGGCAGAACACGATCGCCGGCGCGATGACCTTCTTCATCGCCTCCGTGGCGACCGTGCAGACCGAACGGGAGCCGGATGCCGACGCGCAGCAGCGACTGTTCGATTCACTCAATGCGAGTCTGGCGCAGTCGGACATCGCCCGCGCCCCGGACAAGGACAAGACCGCGCGCTACGACGTTCTGCTCGCCGCCGCCGGCCTGCCGCTGGTGTTCTACGTGGACGGCAAGCAGCACGGCAATGCCACGCAGGTCGAGCAGGCCAGGACGATGGCCGCCGGCTTCAGCCGGAAGCTGCTGCATGTCGAACCGCAGGTTCTTGGCGGAATGTTGTCGCCGGTTGCACCCACCGCTGCGTCGGCACCCACCACCGGCGCGGCCGCTGCCAGCGGCGGTCGCCTGGCTGACGGGCATTACGACTGCCTGATCCTGTCGATGACCGTCGGATCATCGTTCTCGACCCAGTACCAACCGACCGGGATGTCATTCGCCATCGCCGGCAATGCCTACTCCGCCAATGCCGGCGGCGGCACGGTCGCGGTCTCGCCGGACACGCCTTTCGCCCGACGCGAATCCCGGCGCGCGTCAAGCGGGCACCACATGCCGGGAACCCTCATCACTGGGAGCACATCATGATTCGGAGCTTCAAGATCACCTTGCCCTTCATCCTCGCTTGTGCCGCATTGGCGCCGACCGCGCACGCCGATTCGGTCAACGGCGGCAAGGGCGCCGCCGAACAATGCGTCAAATACCAGCATGCCAGAAGCGACAAACAGATCGCGTCCTGCTGCGCGGACATGCTCGATGGCGCAGGCGGGAAAGCCGCGCAACAAGAATGCGTGAAGTCCGGCAAGGCGATGGTGAGCGAGAAAAAAGTGGCGGCACCAAGCAAGGGCTAGCGCATGCCTAATTTGTGCGCCAGCGACTCGGCATCGGCGCGGCTGTTTTCTTGCGGCAATAACGCTTCGCGCAATACAGGTAGCGCGTGTTCAAGCAACTGGCGAGCCCCGTTTTTATCATCGCGGTCGAACAGGATGCCGGCAAGTTCTTCGTGCGCAATGGCAAGGTCGACTGGCAGTGCGCCCGCCGCTTCAAACTTGCCGATAGCCTCGCGCTGCAAGGTTTCTGCGTGCGCAAGATCGCCGCTATCGCGTGCAAATGAGGCTTCTGCACGCAGCGCATGGGTAAACACCGGATGGGTGTTCGGCACCAGCGCGGACCAGCGCTTGCGGGCTTCCGCCAGCAGCGGCAGGCCACGTGCCGGGTCGTGCAGGTGTCGGGCAATCACGACCAACTGCCACGTCGTCAAGGCGTATTCGGCCGAATCCTCGCCATCCAATGTGCGTGCGCGTTCGCGCAGGGCCTGCATGCGCTTGAAGGCCTCGGCTTGCTGCCCGGCAAGACCGAGGCTCCGCACGTAATTACGCTCCAACATGCGGCGTTGCGGATCGTCAGCGGAGAGACCGGCTGCATCCAGCAGGGCCAGCGCTTGCTTGCCCAGCGCCAGCGCCGCGGCGTAATCGCCGGCATTTTCGTTGGTTCCAGACAGGTTCATCAGCGAAATCGCGCGCTCGGTTGGTGCTGGTGTCGCCGCGCTTCCGATTGATTCGCCTTGGGCGATTGCCTGAAGGCCTTCGCGGTAGCGCCCCAGATCGTTGAGTACAAGGCCAAGTGTGTTCTGCAGCGTCGCCATGTGGTTGCCGGTGTCGCTGGTGGTCTTGCGTTGCAGGGCAATGGCTCGGCGGATCACGGGTTCGGCGGACCTGGCATCGCCCAGTTTGAGCAGGGCTTCGGCGCGTGAGCGCAGCAGGTTGATGCGCATCGGATGATCGGCCGGGATACCGCTGCGGTCGGCAAAGGCGATGCCCTGGTCGACGATCTGCAGGGCTCGCTTGTAATCGCCGTTGAACGACAACATCGAGGAAAGAGTCTGGCTACTGTTGATCACCACGTCTCGCGGCGGATCCTTCATGCTGCGTGCCAGCGCCAGCACTTGCAGCCACTCCTGCTCTGCCTGTTTGTTGTCGCCGTTGCGGTAGTACGCGATTCCCAGCTGGTCATGGATGTAGAGCTGCTGCGCGGGATCGTCGGATGCGAATCTGCCACGCAGCGTGGCCGCACGTTGCGCGATTGCCAGCGATGCCTTGCCGCGCTCCAGCGTGCCCAAGGCGCTGGAGTAGGCATCCAGGTCGCTGGCCAGCAGCAGTGCCTCTTCGCGGCTGGACGGCGTTACCCCGCGCAGACCTTGTTCGAGCAAGGCGGCGGCGGTCTTCGGTTCGCCCAGCGACGTGTACAGTCGCCCAAGTAGCCGTTGCACCGACTGCTTCACTTGCGGATCGAGCCGCTTCTGATCGAGTTGCGTGCGTGCCTGGTCGAGTAGTTGGCGGACGCTGACATCGGTACTCATCGCTTGATCGGGCGATGCGGCGGCCAGCGTATCGGTGAGGAACGCCAGCGTGGTGCGTGCGCTGTCACTTTCACGCTGCGCGATCTGTGCTTGCGTGCGCGCCTCCCGCGCCTGCCACAACGCCACCCCGGTGCCAGCAAGCAGCGCCACGGTAATTGCCGCCAGCGAAGCCGCCAGCGCACGGTTGCGGCGCAGCCACAGTCGCGTGCGCTGCATGCGCGACAGCGGCACGGCAGCGATTGGGCGGTTGTCCAACCACGCCTTCAAATCATTCGCCAGAGCATCGGCGGAGGCATAGCGCTGCTCGGGGTTGCGACGCAAACACGCTTGCACGATGTCGGCGAGGCTGCCGCGTAGCGCCTTGGAAAGTGCCGTCGGGCTCAATCCGCCGCGTAGCGCTGCTTGTTCTGCGGGTGCGCTGGAAGCAGCCCGGGTCAGCGGTTCGGGCTCGCGTTCCAGCTGCTGCAGCTGGCTGGCGACCGGGGTGTCGCGGGTCAGCCCGAACGGATGCGCGCCCGATAACAAGCGATGCAAGATCACGCCCAACTGCCAGAGGTCGGTGGCGGTGGTGATCGGCGCGTCATGCAGCTGTTCGGGGCTGGCGTATTCAAAGGTGAGTGCGCGATCGAGGGTCGCCGTGGCTTCGGCATCGGCCAATTGCTTGGCGATGCCGAAGTCGAGCAGCTTCACCCGGCCTTCGGTATCCACCAATAAATTGGACGGCTTGAGGTCGCGGTGTACGACCAGATTCCGATGTGCATAACGCACCGCGTCGAGCACCTGCAAGAACAACACGATGCGTTCACGCAGGCCGAGTGTGTGCACATCGCACCAACGGTCGATGGCCACGCCATCGATACGCTCCATCACGAAATAGGGTTCGCCCTCAGCGCTGAATCCGCCGTCCAATAACCGCGCGATATTGGGGTGTTGCAAGCCCGCAAGAATTTGTCGCTCACGCAGGAAACGCTCACGCGCCGCTTGTGAATCCGCGCTGGCGCGAATCAGCTTGAGTGCCGCGTGCTGCGCATACGCACCATCACTGCGCTCCGCCGCATACACCGCGCCCATGCCGCCGCGGTCGATGACGTCAATGATTTTCCACGCGCCGATACTGCGGCCAAGCATGGGGTCGTGTTGCGGACTCTCCTCATGCCCGAGTGCCCCCCCCCACACATCTGCGTTGCCGCTAAACGGCTCCGTGGCGGCCGCATCGGCATCCAGCAGGGCCTGTACTTGTGCGCGCAACGCGGCATCATCACCACACAACTCGGTCAGCTTGTTGCCGCGTGCACTCGCGGCAAGATCAACTACCGCATCGAAGATTTTCAAAGCGTGGCGGCGCTGCTCTGCGGCGTGGTTGTTCATATCGCTCAATCCCGCCAGCGCTGAAGAGGAAAGTGCAAACAGTGTGGCTGACCATCCGCACAATGCACGTACTGCACCGGTACGCCATGGGCTTCCAGCACCGCGGCGTATTGCCGGCAACGCATTTGGAACAAGGTAAAACCGCGCTCCAGTTTGGCTGCATCGTCTTGCTGCGGGGCATTGCGGGTTTGCCATGTCGCCGGATCCAGCAAGGCAATGCGCACTTCGCCATCGGCATAGCGCGCCAGCGGTTCCGGTGGCGCATCCAATAACCACTCGCCGGCAGGTTCCAGCAAGGCGGTTTCCAGCAAGGTCCACATGCCCTCCAGCCCGGCGTTCTGGTATTGCATCGCCATCATCGCCAGCAAGTCATGCAGGCTCAGGTAGCGGATATGTTCGATGCGTGCACCCAGACCTTCTTGCAAGGCCAGTGCGGCATCGGCCTGAGCCATGCCGCAGTCGAATAATTTCGATTCCAGTTGCTCGGCCACGCTGTCGAATGCGCCGCCGCGCAGCACGAATGGCAACACCCGCAAGCCGCCGCCGGCGAGTGCCGCATCGGCTTGCATCGGCACCGGCAACGCGCCTTGTGCATCGGCACCAAACCCGATCACGCGGGCGCCTTGCGCCTGCCCGGGCGCACGTTGCAGCAATTCCTGCACGTGCCGGTGCAGCGGCCACGCCGGGCGCAAGGCTTCGGCGGGATCAAAATGCGCGGCCAGCAGCGCCAACTCGCAATCGGCAACATCAGGGGCCAGCTTGGCCAAGTCGCGGCCCAACAGTGCGGCCACTTCGCCGGCGGATGCTGCGGGTAATGCGGCGCGTTCGGGTGGGCTGCCGTCACGCAACTCAATGGCGATCACGCCGCGGAACACGGCTGGGGAATTGGACGCTTGCGACATATGGAGTCTTGACTCGGAAAGGCGGCGCTACACTCGGCCTACATTATGCCCGCTGCGCGGGCGCGTCCTTGAGGTGAGTCATGCAATACGGTCGTCCCGTGGCGGTGCTGGGTGGTGTACGCATTCCTTTTTGCCGGCAAAACACGGCGTATGCCGATGTGGGCAACTTGGGGCTTTCGGTGCGCACGTTGGGCGCGCTGGTCGAAAAATTCGGCCTGCAAGGACAGCCGTTGGGCGAAGTGGCGATGGGTGCGGTGATCAAGCATTCGTCCGACTGGAATCTGGGCCGCGAAGCCGCGCTGTCGTCGGGGCTATCGCCACTCACGCCGGGCATTACCCTGCAGCGCGCCTGCGGCACCTCGTTGGATACGCTGATCCACATCGCCGGGAAAATTGCCACCGGGCAGATCGAGGCCGGCATCGGCGGCGGCTCGGACACTACCTCCGATGTCCCGATTGTGTACGGCAAGGCACTGCGTGCGCGCTTGCTGAAAGCGGCGGCAGGCAAAAGTTTCGGGCAGAAATTGGCCGCATTCAAAGGCTTCAGATTGTCCGAATTGAAGCCGGATTTCCCCGGTGTGGCCGAACCGCGCACCGGCAAATCGATGGGCGCACATTGCGAAGACATGGCCAAGGAATGGGGCATCCGCCGCGACGCGCAGGACGCCTTGGCGGCAGCGTCGCATCAGAAATTGGCTGCTGCGTATGCACGCGGGTTTTTTGATGATCTGGTGGTGAGCTTCCGTGGCGTGAGCCGCGACAACATCCTGCGCCCCGATTCCAGCGTGGAAAAACTGTCCACACTGAAGCCTGCGTTCGATAAAACCTCGGGCAAGGGCACCCTGACGGCGGGCAATTCCACCCCGCTGACCGATGGTGCATCGGCCTGCCTGCTGGCCACCGACGAATGGGCGGCCGCCCACGGTCATGAAGTGCTGTGCCATATCCGCGACACGCAGGTCGCTGCGGTCGATTTCGTCCACGGCGAGGGCCTGCTGATGGCGCCCACCGTGGCGGTTGCCGACATGCTCAAGCGCAACAACCTGCGCCTGCAGGATTTTGACTTCTACGAAATCCACGAAGCCTTCGCCGCGCAAGTATTGTGCACGCTCAAAGCATGGGAAGACGCCACCTACTGCCGCGACCGGCTGGGCTTGGACGCGGCACTGGGCAGCATCGACCCGGCCAAGCTCAACCCCAATGGCTCATCACTGGCCACCGGTCACCCGTTCGCCGCCACCGGCGCACGCATCGTCGCCACCGCCGCCAAGGAATTGAAGCAGCGCGGCAGCGGCCGTTGCCTGATCAGCATCTGCACCGCTGGCGGGATGGGCGTGGTAGCGATCTTGGAGCGATGATGTTGCTGGCGGCGGCGATGTTGCTTGCAGGTGCCACGGCGCCTGCTCAGCTCGTATCGCTTGAATCCGGCTGCCAAGACAGTCTCGCTTTTTGTCACATGCCAGCGCCTTCCGCCGCTGACTCACTCTCGGCTGACCGGTTCTACCCCGGAATCACGGACGGGGTGGCTTCGGGTTAGTAGGGTGTTCCGTCCTTGTGGGCGAACGACCAACGCCCCTCGATCAACACGGCCTGCAGATCGTCGTCGGGGTATTGCACGCGGTCACCGGGGCTGCGGTCGCCGACCTCCAGATACACCGCGGGCGACGTCCCGCGGTTGAGCAGATGATGGGCATCACCACTGCCGGCGCGGAAGCCGGCGCTCATGCCGGCAGTCAGGCGGCTTTCGCCGACATCGGTGATCAAGACCAATTCGCCTCGAAGCACGTGGACGAACTCGTCCTGGCGCCCGTGCCCGTGACGCAGCGCCGATTGCGCGCCGGGTTGCAGGGTGACATGGTTCACGCCGAAGTTGCGCAGGCCGAACCGATCACCGAGCACGCGCTTCTCGCGGCCTGCCAGGCGCTGAGCGAACGGCGCGGGATAGGCGGAGGTCAGGGGCCGTGGTGGTACGTGGTCCGCGAAAACGGCAACCGGGAACGGCGCAGTGGTTTCGATGGCCGGATCATCGCCCGCAGGGACCGTGGATGCCGCCGGGGCGAGCGTTGGATCCACCTCTTCGGCACGCAGCGTCGGCGTCCACGCAACCACGGAGTAGGCGGCGATCTCGTTCGCATGGAATGGATCCTCCCGCAACCATTCGTCGAGGGTCGCCCGATCGGGCGCGCGGGCCAGAATCGCGCCCCCATCGCGCGGCTCCAGTGGCCCGGAGAGCAGGAAGTGGCCGGCGCGATAATGGCGCGCCAGGAAGGCGCGGTGTTCGGGGATGTGGCGGTCGACGACGGCCAGGGGTTGCCGGTAGGTCAACAGGACAATGAAAAGCATCACGAGGCCTTCAGGGAACGAGCAGGAGGGAGCCGGCGCTGCGGCCGGATTCAAGCAACTGGTGCGCGCGCGCCGCATCGGCAAGTGGCAACCGTTCGCTGATGCGCACGCGCAGGCCGGTGGCTAGGCGATCGAACACGGCTTGGCAGCCTTCGCGGTAGCGCTCAGAATCGGCGACGAAGCGAAATACGCCCGGGCGCGATACTGCGATCGAGCGCGACGCATGCAGACGGGCCATGTCGATCGCGGCGACGTCACCGGCCACTTGTCCGATCGAGGCGGCCATGCCGAATGGCGCTAGGGCGTCGAGCGAGCGGTCGAAGGTCGCGCCGCCGATCCCGTCGATCACGAAATCCGCGCCGCGGCCATTGGTGAAGTCGCGGGTCGCGGCGACGAAATCCTCGCGCGTGTGGATCACGGTGCGCTCGGTGCCATGGGCATGGGCGAGCGTGGCTTTCTCGTCCGAGCCGACGGTACCAATCACGCGTGCCCCGAGTGCGCTGGCCCACTGCGCCAGCACCAGACCCAGCCCGCCTGCCGCAGCGTGCACCAGCACGACATCGCCTGCGCGCAAGGGGCGTACGTGAGCGAACAGCATGTGGGCGGTCAGCCCACGCAGGAGGATCGCCGCGGCGGTGTCGTCGTCCACGTTGGCGGGCAAGCATGCGAGTTGCGCCACCGGCAGGTTGCGCACGTTTGCATACGCACCGATGGGCGGGCCGGCATACGCCACGCGTCGGCCCAACCAGGCATCGTCCACACCTTCGCCGATTGCTTCGACCATGCCGGCCGCTTCGACGCCCAGTCCGCTGGGAAACGCCGGAAGCGCGTACACCCCGGTGCGGAAGTAGACGTCGACGAAGTTCACGCCGATGGCGCGCTGGCGCACGCGGACTTCGCCGGGGCCGGGCGGGGGCAGGGCCGATTCGATCAGGCGCAGCTGCCCGGGGCCGCCGTGGCCAGTCAGGGTGATGCGTCGTTGACAGGTGGATTCGCGCATGGCGGTCTTCAGATGGGAACGGGCCAGCAGTCTAGTCGTGCGAATATATGCAGTCATTCCCCGTTTTGGCACCACGCTTGTGCAAAAAAACACAACTGACTCCCGGCTGCCATCGGCATTGCCCGACTGGAATGGCATCCGTTATTTCCTTGAAGTTGCTCGCCTCGGCACACTCAGTGCCGCAGCGCGGGCACTCGACGTGGAGCACACCACGGTGGCACGCCGCATCGCGACGTTGGAACAGCACTTGGGCCTGCACCTGTTCGATCGACTGCCGCAAGCGTGGCGCCTGACTTGCGAAGGCGAATCGCTGGTGCCGTACGCACGACGGCTGGAGGAGGAGGCGCTCGCCCTTGCGCACGCAGCACACGCGCATGGCACCACCAGTGGGCCGGTGCGGGTGTCGGCGCCGCCGATTTTCGCCAGCCGGTTCCTTTTACCGCGACTGGCGCCGGCGTTGGCACTGGCCCCTGCGATCCAGTTGCAGCTGCTGGGCGAGGCGCGCGAGGCCAACCTGGCGCGGCGGGAGGCCGATATCGCGCTGCGCCTGGGGCGGCCGGCGGATGAACGGCTGGCCGGTCGGCCACTCGCGAACGTGGGCTACGGGTTCTATGCCCATCCGCGCTGGGGCGAGGTTGCGGAGGTCGACTGGCGATTCCTGCGCCACGGAGACGAGGATGGCGGAGGCGACACCGCACGCTGCCTGCGCGAGTTCGCGGCAGGACGCAGCGTTGCCTTCGCCAGCAACGACCTGCTCATCCTGTGCGAGGCCGCCTGCGCCGGGCTCGGCGTTGCGCTGCTGCCCCACTTCCTGGCACGTGACGATCGGCGTCTCGTGGCGCTGGCATCCGGTTGGGGTGTGCAGCGTCCGTTGTGGCTGGCCATCCACCCCGAAGTACGGCGCAGCCCGCGGGTTGCTTGGGCAAGTGGGCTGATCGGCGATACCGTCATGGCGGCTGCCAGCGAATTGGTATGAGCGTGGGTGCCGGGCTTCCCCGGCTGGCGTTCCGCTGGATGCCGTTCAACGATCCATTGCAACGCGTTGCTGTTTACCCGGTTCCTGAACTGCGGGTGATTTGTCCACCCAGTGCGAGGCCATCACCCTAGTCACTAGTCGATACCCGAATCAAGTCATGGCGTGGCAGCCTCGGCGGTAACCATGATCAGGCTGCCCGCTTCGGCTTGCCTAGGGTTTGCCCCCGCCCAGCACACTCCGCGCGTGTTGCGGCTGTGGCCGTCCTCGCCGCGGGTGATCCGCAGCGGCGAGGACGTGCGGGTCTCCACGCCGGTCA
>NZ_CALMPC010000032.1:0-1472 GCF_937872235.1 uncultured Thermomonas sp. | reverse complement strand
GAGCGACGTGCGTGGAAATCCTCCGGGAAACGCCGCGCATTGCCGCGATGCGATGAAAACGCATGCTCGAACACATGTGGATGCGCCAATGCGTAATCCAGATAAATGCGTTGCAGGGCGATGAGTTGCGCCAGCACATCGCTGCCGCTGCGCATGGCCAACCAGTGATGCGTGATCTCGTCGAAACTGTCGTCGGCCAGTCGTTGCAGCAAGGCATCGCGGTTGGCGAAATGGCGGTAAATGCCCATCGGGCTGATGCCGGCCAATTGCGCCACCTTGCGCATATGCACCGCAGCAACACCTTCGCGCTGCAGCAGGCCGCGAGCGGCGGCAACGATACGCTGTGCGGTGGGTGTGCCAGTCATGCGTACAGCGTACGCAATGGGTCTGTGTTTGGGCAAATTTCAGGCTGAATGCTTGCCAATGCCGAGGGTTTGCGGGGTCAGGTGGTGGTGGTACGCGGGGACTCGGCGCAAAATTTTGCACACCGCACTTCCTGTCCCGGATCTCACCATGACCACCAGCAGCCGCCTCGATCCCTCCCGCAAGATTCGCGCGCCGCGCGGCAACCAGCTCAATTGCAAAAGTTGGTTGACCGAAGCGCCATATCGCATGTTGCAGAACAACCTGGATGCCGAAGTGGCGGAAGACCCCGCCTCGCTGGTGGTGTACGGCGGCATTGGTCGCGCAGCGCGGGACTGGGCGAGCTACGACAAGATTCTGGACACGCTGAAAACCCTGGGCGATGACGAAACCCTGTTGGTGCAGTCGGGCAAGCCGGTGGGGGTGTTCCCCAGCCATGCCGATGCACCGCGTGTACTGATCGCCAATTCCAATCTGGTGCCGCACTGGGCCACCTGGGAGCACTTTAACGAACTCGATAAAAAGGGTTTGATGATGTACGGGCAGATGACCGCCGGCAGCTGGATCTACATCGGCAGCCAGGGCATCGTGCAGGGCACTTACGAAACTTTTGTCGAAATGGGGCGCCAGCACTTTGGCGGTAGCCTCAAGGGGCGCTGGATTTTGACGGCGGGTTTGGGTGGGATGGGCGGCGCGCAGCCATTGGCGGCCTCGCTGGCCGGGGCGTGTTCGCTGACTATCGAATGCCGCCAGAGCAGCATCGATTTCCGCTTGAAGACACGCTATGTGGATGAGCAGGCCAGCGATATTGATGACGCATTGGCGCGCATCGAAAAATACACGCAAGCCGGCGCAGCCAAGTCCATCGCGCTATTGGGCAATGCTGCAGAAATCTTGCCGGAATTGGTCAGGCGCGGCGTGAAGCCCGATTGCGTGACGGACCAAACCAGCGCGCACGACCCGGTACACGGCTACCTGCCGATAGGGTGGACGGTCGAGCAATGGTTGGCCGAACAAAAAGCCAATCCTGACGCCGTGCGCGATGCCGCCAAGCAATCGATGCGTGTGCATGTGGAAGCCATGCTGGCGTTCCACGCACAGGGCATCCC
>NZ_CALMPC010000031.1:0-5055 GCF_937872235.1 uncultured Thermomonas sp. | reverse complement strand
AACAGCTCGCGCACGAACATCTTGGCCAGCCGGCGGCCGGTGTCGCGGGTGTTGTGGTCGTTGTCGACATCAATGACCAGTGCTCTCAGCATTTCTTCCGCCTTGGCCGCCACCTCGGATTCGATGGCGACCAACTCACCGTCTTCAATGAAATCGGCGATGTTGTCGTTGGCATGAAAGCGGGTGCCGGCACTGCGCAGGCGATCGCGGACGCGCTGCGACGCCGGCAGCAGCGCCAGGTGATGGATGGATGCGGGATCCCGCAAGGGCTGCGACATGGAGGGGCCTCGAAGGCTGGGGAAGGGGGACACTGGCTGGGCGCAGGCCATCTGCGGCAGTGCGGCATGGCAGTACTTACGCGGCAGCGACGGGGTTGGATGCAGTGGTGTGTTGACAGCGCATCGAGATCGGCCAGCAGCAGGCGCAGGCTGGTCATTCATCCCGTGCGGAGCTTGCGGCGTTCGCGCCAGCCCATGGCGCCTGCGACCAGTGCGGTCAGCGCCACCAGCACGGCCAGTACCAGCGCGACATTGGCGGCCATGTCGGCGCCGGGCAGATCGGACGCCTGCTGCCGGGCATGCACGCCCAGCAGGCCCCACACGGCCGCCAGCGCGTACCACGGGTTGCCGCGCAGCTTCACCACCACGGCCAGCAACAGGAGCCCGGCCAGCGCGAACAGCACCAGCGTCCACGGCAGCATCCGCTCGATCGACAGCAGCTCGAACGCGACCACCACCTGCGCCACGTTGAGGAACACCGCCAGCGAGACCCATCCGGCGTGCAGTGATAGCGGCAGCCATTGCCACCATGGGCCGCGCCGGTGTTGGCTTGTATGCGACGCCAGCCACGCTGCGCCCAGCAGGCAAGCCAGGCTGCCCCAGATGACCGCCAGCGCCAGCCAGAACCATTGCAGGGTGAATACCACCATCCACAGCGAGGTCAGCGCGAATCCGATTGCGGTGAGCACGCGGATGCGACGCAGGCGCGCGTCGGGCGCGCGCACGCCGGCCTGGGCAATGCCGAACACCCCATCCAGCAGGAAGATCGGCCCCCAGATAGCGAAGGCGTAGCCGGCCGCCACGATCAGCGTGGGGTAGCGATTGGAGATCTCGCCGTTGGTCGGGCCCAGCCATCCGCTGTTGGACAGCCAGCCCACCAGTGGCATCGCCAGCGCCAGCGCGAGGACCAGATACCTCATTTGCATGCCCCTTGGAACGTATCCTTGCCAACATCCGTCTCTGGCCAGTGTTGCGGCACACGTTCGATGCGGCTTGCGTCGTAGCCTAGTGCGCCAGCACGCACCAGCATCGCCTGATAGTCGCTTTCTGATACCGAGGGCGTGCGTGCCATGTACCAGAGGTAGTCGCGGGCATCCCGCACAATCATCACTTGGCTGTAGTCTTCTGCCAGCCAGCCCACTTTGTACTGGGCCTTGAACAGGCCGAAGAAGCGGATTTTCCATTCCGCATTGCCGGTGCCGGGCACGACCAACCCGGTGGATTGCAGCAATTTGACCGGCGCATTGGCCGCATCCGGCCGGTAGCGATACCAAGTGCAGACATTGCCCTTGCTATCCAACTGATAGGTTTCCACCGGATTGTGGTTGCCGCGTTCCAGCCGGGTGGGAAGGATGCCGATCACGTACCAGCGGCCCATGAAGCGCTGCAGGTCGACGTTCTGCACGGTCGGGATGGGGGGGCGGGCCTCGGCACAGCCGGTCAGCAAGAGCGTCAGCAGGAGGGGCAGGGCGGAGGCAACAAGGCTGCGCATGGCGGCAAGGCAATAGTTTGAGATGCGGCCTGTACGCAGTCCCGCCGGAATCGGATGCAGCAGGCCCGCGGCGGTGTGTATCCGATCGTGCGTACTGCGCGTATCAGCTTGCATTCGAAAGCGTGGGGCCAGTGATGCCGAGCGCGGCACCGATGCGGTCTTCGGTGGTGCTGTCCTCGGCGGTGGCGGCGCAGGTCTGATCAGTCCGCCAACGCGCTCCACGCCGCCAGCGCGGCATCGCGCGAGGCGCCCAGATCCACCATCGGGGCAGGGTAGCCCTTGCCGGCGAACACCGACGGGTGACGCCAGGCCTCATGGATCACCTTTGCCGGCAGCCCCGCCAATTCCGGCAGCCAGCGTTTGAGATAGACAGCCTCGGGATCGAACTTCGCCGCCTGCAGGTAGGGATTGAACACGCGGAAGTAGGGCGCCGCGTCGGCGCCGCAACCGGCCACCCACTGCCAGCCCAGCGTGTTGTTAGCCAGGTCGGCATCCACCAGCGTGTCCCAGAACCAGCCGGCGCCGTGCTGCCAGTGCTGGCGCAGGTTCTTGGTCAGGAAGCTGGCCACCACCATGCGCACGCGGTTGTGCATCCAGCCGGTGTGCCAGAGCTCGCGCATGCCGGCATCGACCAGCGGGATGCCGGTGCGGCCGCGCCGCCAGCGTTCCAGCAACATCTCGTCGGCGGCAGCCCAGCGGAAGCCATCGAAGCGCGGGTTGAAGTTGGCGTTGGGCGTGTGCGGGAAGTGGTACAGCAGGTGGTGGGCGAATTCGCGCCAGCCCAGCTCGCGCAGATAGGGTTCCAGGTCAGGGCGCCGACGCGCATCGGTGGCCGCTGCGCGGTCCTGCAGCATGCGCTGGATCTGGCGCGGGGTGATTTCGCCGAAATGCAGATGCGGCGACAGGCGCGAGGTGCCGTGGCGTGCCGGCAGGTCGCGGCCTTTCGCATAATCCGCCACGGCATCGTCGGCGAAGATTTCCAGCAGTTCGTGCGCACCGGCTTCACCGGGGGTCCAGCTGCTGGCCAGTCCCGCGTCCCAGCGGATCGTGGGTAGCAGCCCCAGCGCTGCGGTCGGCAGGCTGCCGGGCAGGCGCAGCCATTCCCGTGCGTGCGCCACTGGCAGCGGCTTCGGATCCGGCAGGCTGGCGCGCAGCTTGCGCCAGAACGGGGTGAACACCCGGTATGGCGGGCCCGCATCGGTGGCCAGCGTCCACGGCTCGCGCCAGAGGTGGCCGGCGTGGCTGTGCACGTCGAGGCCGTCTTCGTGCAGCGCCGCCTTCAGTGCAGTGTCGCTGGCGATGCCCGCCGGCTCGTAGCGGCGGTTCCAGTGGATGGCGATGGCGCCGGTGGCACGAATCAGAGCGCGCAGATGATCCAGGGTGTCGCCGGCCAACAGGTGCAGATCGCCGCCTTGCGCCGCCAGCTGGCCGTGCAGCGCTTCCAACCCGTGGTGCAGCCACCAGCGGCTGGCGGCACCGGGTGCCCATGGGGCTTGCTCATCGGGAGCATGGATGTAGGTCGGCAGGATCCGGTCATGCTTGGCGCACGCTGCGACCAGAGCAGGATTGTCTGCCAGCCGGAGGTCACGCCGGAATAGGACAATTGCGGTGGACACAGCGTTAACCGCCTCATGCAATACAACACAGGATCAGGGTACGAAGACTTGCCGATTTTGGATGCATCGTCATCACCCAGCGTCTGCCGGGATTGCCTTGCCCGGCTTGCAACGCACCCACCCGGATGCTCCGGGCAACCGCATCCGTGTGCACCGGATGCGGTTGCCGTCATGAGCAGGCTGGTGAAGCAGCATCGGCAGATCCCGATGGTTGCGATCACTGCAATCCGCAATTGCGCGTAGTCAATCGGGGAATGTCCTCACCGCATCACGCACAGTCTGTTCGGTACCATGACTGCTGCCCCCGAGCGTACTGTCAGTCTTTGTACGCATCCACCGGGATGCAAGCACACATCACGTTCTTGTCGCCGTGCACGTTGTCCACGCGCGCCACCGGCGGCCAGTACTTGACCTGCTTGAGCACCGGCAGCGGGAATGCGGCCAGCTCGCGCGGGTAGGCATGCGCCCACGCGCTGGCCGACACCTGCACTGCCGTGTGCGGAGCGTGCTTGAGCGGATTGTCGGTGCGGTCCAACTTGCCGTCGATCACGTCCTGGATCTCGGCACGAATCTGGATCATCGCGTCGATGAAGCGATCGAGTTCGTGCTTGGATTCGGACTCAGTGGGTTCCACCATCAATGTGCCGGCGACCGGGAAGCTCAGGGTCGGCGCGTGGAAGCCGAAGTCGATCAGGCGCTTGGCCACGTCTTCGGCGCTGATGCCGGAGAGCTTCTCCAGCGGGCGCAGGTCGAGGATGCACTCGTGTGCCACCAGGCCATTACGGCCGGTGTACAGGGTGGGGAAGTGCGGGGCCAGCCGCTTGGCGATGTAGTTGGCGTTGAGCATCGCCACCTGGGTCGCCTTGCGCAGGCCGTCGCGGCCCATCATCGCGATGTACATCCAGCTGATCGGCAGGATCGAAGCGCTGCCAAAGCTGGCGGCACTCACCATCGCGCCATTGCCAGTGCCTGCCGTGCGCACGCCATGTTCACCAAACGCCTTGGGCAGGAATGGTGCCAGATGCGCCTTCACCGCGCACGGGCCGACGCCGGGGCCGCCGCCGCCGTGCGGGATGCAGAAGGTCTTGTGCAGGTTGAGGTGGGAGACGTCCGAACCCCATTTGCCGGGCTTGGCCAGACCCACCAGCGCGTTCATGTTGGCGCCGTCGGTGTACACCTGGCCGCCATGCGCATGGATGATTTCGCAGATCTCCACCACGTCTTCTTCGAACACGCCGTGGGTGGACGGGTAGGTCATCATGATCGCGGCAAGGTTGGCCGAATGCTTTTCAGCTTGTGCGCGAATGTCGTTGACATCCACGTTGCCGTTGGCGTCGCACTTGGTGACGACCACCTTCATCCCGCACATGTTGGCGGATGCCGGGTTGGTGCCGTGCGCGGATTCCGGGATCAGGCAGATGTTGCGGTGGCCCTCGCCGCGCGACGCGTGGTAGGCGCGGATCGCCAGCAGGCCGGCGTACTCGCCCTGTGCGCCGGAGTTGGGCTGCAGGCTGACCGCGTCGTAGCCGGTGGCCTCCACCAGCATCGCTTCCAGGCCCGCGATGAGTTCCTGGTAGCCCTGCGCCTGCTCGGCCGGTACGAACGGATGCAGGTTGCCGAACTCCGGCCAGGTCACCGGGATCATCTCGGCGGTGGCGTTGAGCTTCAT
>NZ_CALMPC010000030.1:0-11616 GCF_937872235.1 uncultured Thermomonas sp. | reverse complement strand
ATCGACGGCCGCGGCTGGCGCACCGGCGCGCTGGTGGAGAAGCGCGAGATCCCGCAGTGGTTCCTGCGCATCACCGACTACGCGCAGGAGCTGCTGGACGAGCTGGACCGGCTTCCCGGCTGGCCGGACTCGGTCAAGACCATGCAGCGCAACTGGATCGGCCGCAGCCAGGGCCTGGAGATCCAGTTCCCGGTCGATGGCGAGGACGCGCCGCTCACCGTCTTCACCACGCGTCCCGACACGCTGATGGGCGTGACCTTCATCAGCATCGCCGGCGAACATCCACTGGCCCAGAAGGCCGCGCAGGGCAATCCCGAGCTGGCCGACTTCATCGCCGGGCTCAAGCAGGGCGGTGTGTCCGAGGCGGAACTGGAAACCCAGGAAAAGCGCGGCATGGCCACCGGCCAGTGGGCCAGGCATCCGATCACGGGCGAAGACGTGCCGATCTATGTCGCCAACTTCGTGCTGATGGGTTATGGCACCGGCGCGGTGATGGCGGTGCCGGCGCATGACCAGCGCGATTGGGAATTTGCCAAGGCCTATGGCCTGCCGGTCAAGCCTGTGATCGCGGATGCGGCCACTCGTGATGCGCTGGAAGAAATCAATACTCACCTGCACGATCACGATGACCCGATGGCGGTCGCGCTGGGCGGCCACGCGCCGGTGGACGTGTACGAGATCGACGCTGCGGTGGCGACGGTGCGCGAATTCCTGCGTGGCATTGAAGAAGACGGCGCATCCACCGAACGCGGCTGGCTGATCAATTCAGGCGAGTTTTCCGGGATGGATTTCGATGCCGCATTCGAGGCCTTGGCGGCACAACTTGAGGCTGGCGGCATCGGCAAGCGCCAGATCAACTACCGCCTGCGCGATTGGGGTGTGAGCCGGCAACGCTATTGGGGTTGCCCGATCCCAGTGATTTATTGCGCCAGTTGCGGCGCGGTGCCGGTGCCGGAAGATCAACTGCCGGTGGTGCTGCCGGAAGATGTGGCCGATGCGTTTGCCGCGGGTGATGTGCATTCCCCGATCAAATCAGACGCGGCATGGCGCAAGACAACATGCCCCGGTTGCGGCGGTGCGGCCGAGCGTGAAACCGACACCTTCGACACCTTCATGGAATCGAGCTGGTACTACGCTCGTTACACCTCGCCGGGTGCCGCCGATATGGTGGATCAGCGCGCCAATTACTGGTTGCCGGTGGATCAATACATCGGCGGCATCGAGCACGCGATCCTGCACCTGATGTATTTCCGCTTCTATCACAAGCTGTTGCGCGATGCCGGCTTGGTGACGTGCGATGAGCCGGCCACGCGCCTGCTGACGCAAGGCATGGTGATTGCCGATACCTTCTATCGCGAAGACGCCCACGGCGCGAAGGAATGGATCAACCCCGCCGATGTCGAATTGCAGCACGACGAGCGCATGCGGGTGATCGGGGCCACCTCGCGGATCGATGGCCTGCCGGTTCTGATCGGCGGCACCGAGAAGATGTCGAAGTCGAAAAACAACGGGGTGGACCCGCAGGTACTGGTGGACAAATACGGTGCCGATACCGTGCGCCTGTTCTCGATGTTTGCCGCCCCGCCAGAGCAATCACTGGAGTGGAGCGATGCCGGGGTGGAAGGCATGGCGCGCTTCCTGCGTCGCTTGTGGCGTGATGTGCACGCGCATGCCGCGCAGCCCGATCACCCGGTCGTTGCTGTTGCACACCTGGATGCGGCACAGAAAACCCTGCGCCGGTTGGTGCACGAAACCATTCAGAAAGTGGGTGATGACTACGCCCGCCGGCACAGCTTCAATACCGCGATTGCCGCGTTGATGGAGCTGCTCAATCACGTCGCCAAGTTCACCGATACCAGCGATCAGGGCCGTGCCGTGCGCCACGAAGCCTTCGAGGCCATCGTGCTGCTGCTCAACCCGATCACCCCGCATATTTGTCACGCGTTGTGGCAAACGCTGGGCCATCCGGAAACCTTGCTGGAAGATCA
The DNA here is from genome assembly GCF_937872235.1 of uncultured Thermomonas sp. NCBI lineage: Bacteria > Pseudomonadati > Pseudomonadota > Gammaproteobacteria > Lysobacterales > Lysobacteraceae > Thermomonas > uncultured Thermomonas sp. The sequence continues at coordinate 9,628 of NZ_CALMPC010000030.1, read as the reverse complement.
GCCGTTCCCGCAGGCCGATGCGTCCGCCATGGTGCGCGATGCGGTCAAGCTGGCGGTGCAGGTCAACGGCAAGCTGCGCGGCACCATAGACATGCCCGTGGATGCCAGCCGCGAAGCGCTCGAAGCGGCGGCGCTGGCCGAACCGAATGTGGCCAGCTTCGTGGCCGGGCACACACCGAAGAAGGTGATTGTGGTGCCGGGCAAGATCGTCAATATCGTGGTGTGACAGCACGTTCCGACCCCGTTGTAATGGGGTCGGCAGCAATTTTTCTGTCGTTTTCGCCTAGACTTCCAAGAATGAACTCACGCCTGCTTACCATCGCCCTTGCCGCAACCTTGCTGTCCGGTTGTGGTTTCCATCTGCGCAATGCGCTCAACCTGCCGGCCAATCTGGGCCCCGTGCGGGTGTTGGCCGCCGATCGCTACAGTCCCTTGTCGGAACTGTTGGCGGATGGTTTGCAGCGTGCCGGCGCGCAGGCAGCTGCGGCCGATGCCACTGAAGGTGTTGCCACCTTGCAGGTGATTTCCGAGCAATGGGCCGATACCCCCATCAGCAACGACCAGTCCGGGCGAGCACAGGAATACGCGCTGCGCTATGCGGTGATTTTCAGCCTGCATCGCGCCGACGGCAGCGTGGCCGTGCCGCAGCAGGCAGTGGAATTGTCGCGCGACTATTTGGCCCCGGCGGTGGACTCCATCGGCAAGGCTAGCGAGCGCGAAATGCTGGTGAAGGAGTTGCGCCGTGATATGGCCGCAGCGATTTTGCGGCGGGTCGATGCGGCATCGAAAGCGGTGGTTGTGCCCTGATCCGGGCGCAACCCGGCTCTGTGGCTGGCGTATGGAGCGCTGACAGATGGAACTAAGCGCCGACCGGTTGCCCGCACAGCTTGCGGCGGAGCCGCTACGCCCGATCTATCTGGTCGCGGGCAGTGAAGCGTTATTGGTATTGGAAGCGGCCGACGCCGTACGTGTGGCGGCGCGCAAGCAGGATATCAGTGAGCGTGAAGTGCATGACATGGACGGCCGCGATGCCGACTGGGATGCACTGGACGCCAGCATCCATGCCCCCAGTTTGTTTGCCAGCCAGCGCTTGATCGAGGTGCGTTTGCCGACCGGCAAACCCGGCAACGACGGCAGTAAATTGATCACGGGGTTTTGCGCCAATCCACCCAGTGATGTGGTGCTGCTGGTAATCGCCGCAGAGTGGTCAAAAGCCCATGCCGGCAAATGGAGTGAAGCGATTACCAGGGCCGGACATGTGGTGATTGCATGGCCGGTCAAGCCGCATGAGTTGGTTGGTTGGATGGGCGCACGCTTGCGCAGCCGCGGCCTCAAAGCGACGCCGGATGCGGTGACGCGGCTGGCGCAACGGGTGGAAGGCAATTTGCTGGCGGCGGCGCAGGAAGTGGATAAGTTGGCGCTGCTGCTGCATGGCAGTGGCGAGGTGCTGGATGTCGAGCGGATGGACGCGTTGGTCGCCGACTCTGCCCGCTTCGACGTGTTTCGACTTGCCGATGCCGCGTTGAACGGGCAGGCCGCGCAAGTGGCCCGCATCATCGCTGGCCTGCGCGCGGAAGGTGAAGCCATCCAGGCGTTGATGGGCATGGTGGTCAAAGAGTTGGGCACGGTGGCAGCGCTGGCGCAGGCGCGCAATTTTGCCGCCGAGTGCAAGGCGCAGCGCATCTGGGATTCGAAGCAAGCGGTGTACAAGCGTGCCTTGGCGCGCCATTCGCCGGAGCGTTGGCAGCGGTTTCTGAGCGATGCCGGCCGCGTGGATCGCATCTCCAAAGGCCGTGTTCGCCTGGGTCAGGAAACTACCGACGCGTGGCAGCAATTGGAACGCCTGCTGCTGGCGGTGGCGGATAAAGGCGCGCTGCGCTTGCTGGCCCCGTGAGCCGTTTGCGCATTTGCTATGGCGGAAGCTTCGACCCCGTGCATAACGGGCACCTGGCGGTAGCCACGGCCGCCCGTGATGTATTCGCGGCCGAGGTGTTGATGCTGCCGGCGGGCGATCCGCCGCATAAGGGCATCACCCATGCCGATGCCGAGCAACGCGCGGCGATGCTGGCATTGGCGCTTGCCAATGTGACTGATATTGCGTTGGATCGCCGCGAGCTGCACCGTGCTGGCCCGTCCTACACGGTGGATACCCTGCGCGAGCTGCGCGACGAATGGGGCCCACGCACACCCATCGCATGGTTGATCGGTGCCGATTCCCTGTTGCAATTACACACATGGCACCGCTGGCGCGAATTGTTCGACTTCGCCCACATCCTGTGCGTGCAACGCCCTGGCTCGCAATTGGATGCGCAACGTCTGCGCACCGCAGCGCCCGAGGTGTTGGCGCAAATCAATGGCCGCTGGCTGCCACCGGCGGCACTGGTGGAGGCGGCCACAGGTGGATTTGCACTATTGCCGCTGCCGCAGTTGCGCCCGGAATCGTCCAGCGAGCTGCGTCGGCGAATTGCCAGCGGTCACGAATGGCAGTCGTGGGTGCCGCCGCCGGTTGCGGCCTATATCGTCCGTCAAGGACTGTATGGGGGGGACGCCGCTATACTGCCACCATCTTTATCGAGCGATCGCCCTTGACTACCGCCGCCCAAGTTATCAAAACCAGCCTGCCCACCCCGCCGCCGTCCGTGGATGTGCTGCTCAAGTCCGTGCACGACGGGCTGGCAGAACTCAAAGCCAAGGATGTGGTTGAAATCGACGTGCGTGGCAAAAGCAGCGTCTGCGATTACATGGTGGTTGCCTCGGGCACCTCCACCCGCCACGTGAAATCGGCAGCCGATGAAGTGGTGCGGTTCGCCAAGCAACTTGGCGTCATGCCCCTCGGCGTGGAAGGCGAGCGCGAGGCCGAATGGGTGTTGGTGGATCTGGGTGATGTGGTGGTACACGTCATGCTGCCGCGCGTGCGCGAGTTCTATGCGCTGGAACGGCTGTGGTCGGTGGGCGATCAACACCCGGGCGATGGCGCGGCCGACGTTGCCTGAGCGTCTTCCCCCTGAAGGGGATCGCTTGAAACATGAAAGCGCGCCTGATCGCTGTCGGTGAACGCGCCCCTGGCTGGGTTGCACAGGGCTTTGCCGAATACCAGAAGCGCCTTTCCCACGGGCTGCCATTGGAGCTGGTGGAAGTGGAACCCGGCGTGCGCGGGAAAGGGCGCGACACTGCGCGTGCGATGAGCGATGAAGGTGCGCGGGTACTCGCCGCGCTATCCAAAAACACGCATGTGGTGGCGCTGGATGGCCACGGCAAAATGCATTCCTCGGAGCAACTTGCCGCGCGGCTGGAATATTGGCGCAGCCAAGGCCGCGACCTGACCTTCCTGATTGGCGGCCCCGAAGGCCATGCCGCCGACGTCATCACGCGTGCGGATGAACACTGGTCACTCGGCCCACTCACCCTCCCGCACATGCTGGTGCGGCTGGTGCTGGCAGAGCAGCTGTATCGTGCCACCGCACTATTGAGCAACCATCCCTATCATCGCGCTTGAGCAGGCACGTTGATTTGCCGCACGATAGGCAAATGAACGAATACTTTCTTCCTGATCCCGCAGCCACCGATGCGTTGGGCGCGCAGCTTGCGCAAACCTTGCCGGAACGCGCCGTTATCCATCTGCAGGGTGATTTGGGAGCGGGCAAATCCAGTCTGGCGCGGGCATTGTTGCGCAGTCTTGGGGTTACCGGGACCATTCGCAGCCCCACCTACACCCTTGTCGAGCAATATCCGTTAGCGCAGGGTGGCTTGGCGGTGCATCTGGATCTGTACCGCATCGGCAACCCCGGCGAGCTGGAATTTCTGGGGCTGGATGGCGGCGAGGCACGGTTATGGCTGGTGGAGTGGCCCGAGCGCGGGCAGGGCGCGCTGCCGCCGGCGGATCTGGAGATCGCACTTCAGACCGAAGGTTTAGGACGGCGCTGCAGGCTGCAGCCACATAGCCCTTGTGGCAAGGCTTGGCTGGATGCACTGGCGTCAGGGTGAGCTTTCAGGCATTCAGTTCAGTGATGGCGCATGAATGTCTTGCAGGTTGCGGATTTTGAAGGGAAAAGTACTTGCAAACACGGGTTGCAGGTGGTTTACTCCGGGCCATGCGCACCAAGCGGAACTGCTCTCAGCTCTGGATGTCAGCGGCCACGTTGCTGGTTGCGCTCAGCTGTGTCTCGGCAAATGCCTCTGAAATCAAGCAATTGCGTTTGGATGTCGGGGTTACGGGGACGCGCGCCGTGGTGCAGCTGGATAAGCCCGGCAGCTACAAGTTGATTCGCTTGTCCAACCCGGAGCGGTTGGTGGTGGATTTCCCTGACAGTCATCTGGCCCGCAATCTGGCAGTGCCGGCGGCCTCCGGGATCGTCAAAGCCGTGCGCACCGGACAGCCCGTGGCAGGCACGGTGCGCGTGGTGTTTGACCTGTCCAGCCCGGTCGCGGCCATCCCCACTCTGGTGGACACCGCAACCACGGGGGCCCAGCTGCAACTGGAATGGCCTGGCGATGGGGTGGCGGGCAAGCCCGACGTGGGGGCGCAACCGCAACTGCAGAAACCACCGGTTGTGCTACCGCAAACGGCCAGCTTGGCGGCACCGTTGGCCACTGCCGAAAGCAAGGCCAAATCGGGTTCGAAGCCTGAAGCAAATGTTGTTGCGAATGCGCAGCTCGATGCCAGCAAGCCAAGCGCGAAGCCAATTCTTGCGGCAACCACCAAACCCGCGCTCGACCCCATTGCCGAATTGGCGAAGCAGGTGATGACGGCGGGGCCGGTGGCCGTGGAACCGACCAGCAAACCACAGCCGGATGTGCCGGAAGCGACGACGCAGCCACCTGCCCCGGTTTTGCCGAAAACACCGATGCAAAAGGGCATGCGCCCCCTGATCGTAGCCATTGATGCCGGCCACGGCGGGCAGGACCCGGGTGCGCACGGGTTGAATGGTGCGCGTGAAAAAGATGTCACCTTGGCCATCGCCCGGGAACTGGCGCGGCAGGTCAATGCCACGCCGGGGTTGAAGGCCTATCTGACCCGTGATGCCGATGTGTTCATCCCGCTGGAATATCGCGCCCGTCGCGCCAGCGCCAACAAAGCCGACATCTTCCTGTCCATTCACGCCGATGCCGCTGAAAATCGCGGCGCACGCGGCTCATCCGTATATGTGTTGTCCACCCGTGGCGCGTCGTCGCAGCGCGCACGCTGGCTGGCCGACAAGGAAAACGCCGCCGACGTGATTGGCGGCGGGCGCGTGAAAGTGGCCGACAATACCTTGACGTCGGTGCTGCTGGATTTGACCCAAAGCGGCAATATGAAAGCCTCGGAAGATGCTGCCGACCATGTGTTGGGCGGCTTGAAGCGGGTGGGCAATAACCACAAGCCGGATATCGAGCGCGCCAATTTCGCGGTGCTGCGCACGTCCGACAAAATGCCGGCGATGCTGGTGGAAACCGCCTTTATTTCCAATCCGGATGAAGAAAAGCGGCTCACCGACCCCACCTTCCAGCACACCTTGGCGGGTGCGATCCTGGACGGCATCGACACCTATTTCTCGCGCCAGCCGCCGCCGGGCACGTTGTACGCCGCGCGTGCGCAGGCCGCACAATCGGCACAATCGGAAACCCCCGTTCGCGGTGGTATTGGCGGCAGCCGCTAAGCCCCAGTCATCGCGCGGCAGCGGCTAAACTTGGCGGGTGAATATCCGTCAACTCCCCGAAGTTCTCATCAACCAGATTGCCGCCGGCGAAGTCGTTGAACGCCCCGCCTCGGTGGTCAAGGAATTGGTTGAAAATGCGCTGGATGCCGGCGCGCAACGTATCGACATTGACCTGGAAGAAGGCGGGGTGCGGCTGATCCGCATCCGCGACGATGGTGGCGGCATTGCCCCCGAGCAATTGCCACTGGCGGTGAGCCGGCATGCCACCAGCAAAATTGCATCGATCGATGATTTGGAATCTGTGGCCACGTTGGGCTTTCGCGGCGAAGCACTGCCGTCGGTGGCCTCGGTCAGCCGTTTCCGGCTGGTGTCACGCGCACGCGATGCGCAGCATGGCGCGGAGTTGCGCATCGATGGCGGCAGCCTTGGCGAAGTGGTGCCGCAGGCGCATCCGCAAGGCACCACGGTGGAAGTGCGCGATCTGTTTTACAACGTGCCGGCGCGGCGCAAATTCCTGCGCGCCGAACGTACAGAGCTTGCCCATATCGAAGACTGGCTGCGCACTTTGGCACTGGCGCGGCCGGATGTGGAATTGCGCGTCACCCACAACGGCAAGCCGTCGCGGCGTTGGAAAGGCGAGGGTGACCTGTTGTCGGAGCTGCGTCTGCACGAGGCGTTGGGCGAAGACTTTGCGCGCAATGTGCTGCGCGTGGACCACAGCGCTGCCGGGATGCGCCTGCATGGCTGGATCGCGCAACCGGCCTACAATCGCGCCAGCACCGACCAGCAATATCTGTACGTCAATGGCCGCAGCGTGCGTGACCGCAATGTGGCCCATGCGGTACGGCAAGCGTATAGCGACGTGCTGTTTCATGGCCGCCACCCGGCCTATGTACTGTTTCTCGAACTCGATCCGCGCGGCGTGGACGTCAATGTGCACCCCGCCAAGCATGAGGTGCGCTTTCGTGAATCGCGGTTGGTGCATGAATTTGTCTATCGTGCCCTGCACCAGGCGCTGGCTGAAACCCGCGCCGGCAATGGGCAAACGGTGTCGGGTGCTAATACGGGTGCTGCGGCGCAAGCTTGGCCACTGCCGCAAGTCCCGCAGCAACAACCGATGGGCCTGCGTGTCAGCGATGCGCCTGCCGCCTATGCCGCGCTGTATGCGCCGCGTGGTGGCGCTGCGGTCATGCCATCGGCACCGCTGGCAGCCATGGCGGCGATACCCGAAGACGCACCTGGCGGCATGCCGCCGCTGGGCTTTGCCATCGCGCAACTGCACGGTATTTATATCTTGGCCGAAAACGCCGAGGGCTTGATCGTGGTGGATATGCATGCCGCACACGAGCGCATTGGTTACGAAGCGTTGAAAATGGCGCATGACGGCGCCGGCCTGCGCACCCAACCGCTCTTGGTGCCCAGCCGTTTGGCGGTGTCCGAACGCGAAGCCGATGTGGCTGAACGCGAGGCACAGACGCTGTTGGAACTGGGCTTTGAAGTGCAGCGCAGCGGGCCGCAATCGCTACTATTGCGCAGCGTGCCGGCACTGCTGGCGCATGGCGATGCCGAGGCCTTGCTGCGCGATGTACTCACCGACCTGCGCGAACACGGCAGCACCCGACGGGTGGCCGAAACCCGTGACGCATTGCTGGCCACCATGGCCTGCCATGGCGCGGTACGCGCCAATCGGCGGCTAAGCATCCCAGAAATGAACGCCTTGCTGCGCGACATGGAAATCACCGAACGTTCCGGCCAATGCAATCACGGCCGGCCTACGTGGACGACATTCAATTTGGCGGAGATCGATAAATGGTTCTTGCGCGGACGTTGAAGTACGCCGGCATCGTGCTGGTTGCGGGAGTCACAATGGCTGCGTGTCATCGCCCACCGCCGAAGCCGTCGATGGACGAAGCAGCACGGATTGAAGCGGCCGCAAAACAATATGCGCATGCGCAATTCATGTGGCGTGGCCGGCGCGTGATTGCACTCACCCGCGCCGATGGTTGGACCAGTCTGATTGGGCTGCACTGGCTGGACCCTGGCTCCCATCGGGTGGGCAGTAGTCAGGACAACGGCATTCGCTTGGCGATGGGTCCGGCGCATCTGGGTTTGCTCAATGTGCGCGATGGCAAGGTCAGCTTCACCGCCGATACCGAGGTGACCATCGATGGTTTCCCTGCGCGCAGCGGTGTGCTGCGCAGCGACCACGATCCAAACGGCGCCAGTGTGTTGGGGTTTGATGGCGATAAAGGTCAGGCCACGGTGATCGAGCGCGGCGGCAGACTTGCATTGCGGGTCAAACACGCCGATGCCGATAGTCGCGTGCATTTTGCCGGCCTGACCTACTGGATCGGTGGGCAAGATTGGCAAATACCGGCGCGTTTCATCGCCCATCCAGCCGGCAAGACTTTGCCGATTGCCAACATCATCGGCAGCACGGATGACATCCCCAACCCCGGCGTGGTGGAATTTGTTCGCGGTGATAAAACCTATCGGTTGGAAGCTTTGGATGAAGGCGAAGGCACCTTGTTCTTGGTGTTTGCTGACCGCACCAGTGGTCACGGCAGTTACGGTGCCGGGCGCTTCATCGATGCCCCCAAGCCCGATGCCAATGGCCGCTTGGTGATTGACTTCAACCAAGCCTACAACCCGCCCTGCGCGTTCACGCCGTTCGCCACCTGCCCATTACCGCCGCCGGAAAATCGCCTGGATCTGAGTGTGGAGGCTGGCGAGAAGGCCTACGCCAAGCCCGCAACCACTGCCAAGGATGCCCCATGACCTGCAAACGACTTGCTCTGCTGCTGTGCGCGCTGCTGCTGCCAGTGGCCCACGCCGCGCAACAACCCAGCCCGCCGGTTGCCGCTGCCGCCACGCCTGTGCAGCGCCCGCTGCTGTGGAAAGTGTCGGATGCCGACAATGCCGTGTATTTGCTGGGCTCGTTCCACTTGTTGAAAGCCGATGACTACCCGCTGCCGGCGGAGATAGATCGCGCATTCGATGACAGCCAACAAGTACTGTTTGAAGTTGACCCTGCGGCGATGACCGCGCCTGAAACCATGACCAGGATGCAGCACTACATGGGTTACGACAATGGCAAGAGCCTGAGCCAAGTATTGCCAAAGCCCACGCTGGAAAAATTGAACACCCTGCTAGCCGCCGGCGGTGGTTCGGTGCAGGCGGTGGAGCAGCAAGAGCCATGGGCGGTAAATCTGGCCTTGGTGCTCAGCGTCAGTCAGGCACTGGGTTTTCGCCCCGAGTTGGGGATGGATCGGCAATTGATGGAACGCACCGCCAAAGCCGGCAAGCCCGCCGCAGGGCTGGAAACGATCGACGCGCAATTGCAGGCGATGGACAGCATTCCGTATGCCGAACAAAGCCAAGGCATCGACGAGTTTCTGGCCGACCCGCAAAAAGCCATCCACCAACTCAATGACATGCACGCTTGGTGGCGCGCTGGGGATGTCGAAAAATTAGACAGCGGCATGCGCGCCGACATGGCCGGCAAAACCCCGGAAAGCTACCGCCTGCTGGATGTGCAACGCAATTTGAACTGGCTGCCAAACATCCAATCCCGTCTGGATGGCGTGAAATCCGGCAACACCTTGATCGTGGTCGGCGCATTGCATCTGCTGGGCAATGACGGCCTGCTGGAACTGCTGCGTGGCAAGGGTTACAAGGTCGAGCGGGTGTGTGATCGCTGCGAGTTGTGAGGACACTGCTGGTGCGTTCCATTTGCCATCATTCAACCCGGGAGCACAATAACAACCTATGACGCGCTGGGAAACACGATGTCGGTTCGCAATGGCCTCAATCACACCACGTCGTACGCCAGCCATAGTGGCAATGGTCTTCCCGGGTCTGTCACTGGCCCGAATGGAGATATTCGGGAGTATGTCTACGATGCGCAAGGGCGCGTACAGATATTCAGGACGAAGTACAACGTGACCTGCCCCCATTAGCCATACCAGCCGTTACTGGGCGTGCGAATAGGC
>NZ_CALMPC010000029.1:0-9727 GCF_937872235.1 uncultured Thermomonas sp. | reverse complement strand
TATCCCGATAGCACCCAGTTCGACCCGAAGTCCCACTATTTCGACCCCAAAGCCACCCCCGAAACCCCGCGCTGGTTCTTGGTCGATGTAGCGTTTGAACGCAAGTTCAAGCAGGTCATTGCGCTGGAAGACATTCGCCAGCACGCCGATGCATTGGGCGAAGGCTTTGCACTCACCGCACGTGGCAGCCGGCTGTCGGTGTTTCCGGTAACCACCGCGCAGTGGAAACTATTGCTGGGCCTGGAAAAGCCCTGACCTTCTCCCCTTGAACTTGGTGCACCCCATGTCTGAAGCCAAAAAACTCGCCGCAGAAAAAGCCATTCAATACGTTGAAGACAACATGATCGTGGGCGTAGGCACCGGCTCCACCGTGGCCTATTTCATCGACGCGCTGGCCGCCTGGAAAGATCGCATCCAAGGTGCGGTGTCCAGCTCCGAGCAAAGCACCGCGCGCCTGCAGGCGCATGGTATCGACGTGATCGACCTCAATGCCGCTGGCCCGTTATCCCTGTATGTGGATGGTGCCGACGAATGCGACCCCGACAAATGCCTGATCAAGGGTGGCGGTGCCGCGCTGACCCGCGAAAAAATCATTGCCGAAGCCAGCGAACGCTTTATCTGCATCGTCGATCCATCCAAGCAGGTACCGGTGCTGGGCAAATTCCCGCTGCCGGTGGAAGTGATTCCAATGGCGCGCAGTCTGGTCGCTCGCAAACTGCTGGAACTGACCGGTGGCCAACCAGTGTGGCGCGATGGCGTCATCACCGACAACGGCAATGTGATCCTCGACATCCACAATCTGGCCATCACCGACCCGGTGGCGATGGAGCGCGCCATCAATCAAATCCCAGGCGTCGTCGCGGTGGGTCTGTTTGCACGCCGCCCCGCCGATGTGGTGATTGTCGGCGGGCAGCCACCGCTGGTGCTTTGAACGATACTCGCAGGAGCACACCACAGGGGTGCGAACGCTTTCGCGAAATCCCTGGAAATGCATCGCGCCCCTGCGGTGCGCTCCTGCGGCAGTGCGCTCTACTGCTCCAGCAACGCCTGATTCCGCACCGCGCCCTTGTCCGCGCTGGTGGCCAACAGCGCATACGCTTTGAGTGCACTGGAGACCTTGCGCGCACGCGGAAATGCAGGCTTCCAACCTTGTGCCTCTTGCGCTGCGCGGCGTGCGGCCAACTCGGCCTCCGGCACCAGCAAGGTGATGCTGCGCGCAGGAATATCGATGTGGATGCGGTCACCTTCGCGCACCAAACCGATCGCGCCACCGGCGGCCGCTTCCGGTGAAACATGGCCGATCGACAAGCCCGAGGTTCCACCGGAAAACCGGCCATCGGTGAGCAATGCGCAGGTTTTGCCCATGCCCTTGGATTTCAGATAGCTGGTGGGATACAGCATTTCCTGCATGCCCGGCCCGCCCTTCGGACCTTCGTAGCGAATCACCACCACATCCGCGGCGCGCACCGCGTCGGCCAAGATGCCAGCCACCGCTGCGTCCTGACTTTCATACACCCGCGCACGCCCCTCAAACACATGGATGGATGCATCCACGCCGGCCGTTTTCACCACGCAGCCATCTTTCGCCAGATTGCCGTACAACACCGCGAGGCCACCTTCTTGCGAATACGCATGCGCAACATCACGGATACAACCCGTGCTGCGATCCATGTCCAACGACGGCCAACGTGTGGCTTGACTGAACGCCACTTGGGTGGGAATACCGGCAGGCCCGGCTTGGAAAAACTCATGCACCTTGGCATCGCCGGTTTGGGTGATATCCCAATGCGCAATCGCCTCGCCCAATGTCCTGGCGTGCACCGTCGGCACATCCGTGTGGAGTAATCCGGCGCGCGCCAATTCACCCAGGATCGCGATCACGCCACCGGCGCGATGCACATCTTCGATATGGTACTTCTCGGTATTGGGTGCCACCTTGCACAACTGCGGCACCTTGCGTGACAAGCGGTCGATATCACGCAGCGTGAAGTCCACGCCGGCCTCTTGCGCGGCGGCCAGCAGATGCAAAATGGTATTGGTGGAACCGCCCATCGCGATGTCCAGCATCATCGCGTTTTCAAACGCATAGAAGCTGGCAATGCTGCGTGGCAATGCACTGGCATCTTCCGCGCCATACCAGCGATGACACAGCTCGACCGCCGTCACACCGGCTTGCTTGAACAGCGCTTCACGGTCGGCATGGGTGGCCAGCATCGTGCCGTTGCCGGGCAGCGAGAGACCCAGCGCCTCGGTCAAACAATTCATCGAATTGGCAGTGAACATGCCACTGCAACTGCCACAGGTGGGGCATGCGCTGCGCTCCACCGCGTCCAACTGTGCATCGCTGACATTGACATCGGTGGCCTGCACGATGGCGTCCACCAAATCCAGTTTGCGCGGTGATAGCGCGGTCTTGCCGGCTTCCATCGGCCCACCCGAGACAAACACCACCGGGATGTTCAAACGCAGCGCCGCCATCAACATGCCGGGGGTGATCTTGTCGCAATTGGAAATGCACACCAGCGCATCGGCGCAATGCGCATTGACCATGTATTCCACCGCATCAGCAATGAGTTCACGGCTTGGCAGCGAATACAACATGCCGTCGTGGCCCATCGCGATCCCGTCATCCACCGCAATCGTGTTGAACTCCTTGGCCACGCCGCCGACACGCTCGATTTCGCGCGCGACCAGCTGGCCCATGTCCTTCAGATGCACGTGCCCGGGCACGAACTGGGTGAAGGAATTGGCAATGGCGATGATGGGTTTGTGGAAGTCGGCATCTTGCATGCCGGTGGCGCGCCAGAGGGCGCGGGCACCAGCCATGTTGCGCCCATGGGTCGATGTTTTGGAGCGATAGTCGGGCATGAAGGGTGCTCAATTCCAGTGGGGAAGAATCATGAAAGCCTTGGTGCAGAAAGCTTTCAACGATTTCAGATGAAATCGTTTTGCGGCTCCGGATTATTTTTGCGCGAGGCTTGACAAACCCGATCCTAGCGTGTTTTCCTGCAATTATGTTGCAACGCCACATGCCCCTGCCGACACCTTCCGTGACCGCCCTTTCGGCGGCAAGCGCGCTCGTACTCGTACTCATTATTCCGCCCACATCTGCGGGACGATCCGGCGTGTAAGCAACAAACGCACAACGCCAAAATCGAAAACCCCGCATCGCAAGGTGCGGGGTTTTTCGTTTTGGGTCTTTACCAACCTCTCCCAACAGGAACCACCGCAATGACCAGCAACAAACCCCGCATCACCATCGTCGGCTACGGTAGCCAAGGCCGCGCACATGCGCTCAACCTGCGTGACTCCGGCTTCGATGTCACCGTGGGCCTGCGCCCCGGCGGCCCCACCGAGCTGAAAGCCAAGGCCGATGGCTTCACCGTGAAAACCCCGGCCGAGGCGGTGAAAGACGCCGAGATCGTTGCCGTGCTCACCCCCGACATGGTGCAGCCGCAGCTGTATGGCGAAGTGCTGGAGCCGAATATGGCCAAGGGCGCGTGCCTGCTGTTTGCGCATGGCTTCAACGTGCATTACGGCCAGATCAGCCCACGCGCAGACCTCGATGTGGTGCTGGTGGCACCCAAGGGCCCGGGTGCCTTGGTGCGTCGCGAATACGAAATCGGCCGTGGCGTGCCGTCGGTGTATGCGGTGCACCAAGACACCAGCGGCAAGGCCGAACAATTGGCGCTGACCTACTGCGCCGGCATTGGTGGTGCGCGCCAGAACGCGATCAAGACCAGCTTCAAGGAAGAAACCGAGACCGATCTGTTTGGCGAACAAGCGGTGCTGTGCGGCGGCGCCACCAAACTGGTGCAGGCCGGCTGGGAAACCCTGGTGGAAGCCGGCTATCAGCCCGAAGTCGCCTACTACGAATGCCTGCATGAGCTGAAGCTGATCGTGGATTTGTTCTACGAAGGTGGCGTCACGCGCATGCATGAATTCATCAGCGAAACCGCGCAGTACGGCGCATTGACCCGCGGCAATTACGTGGTGGATGACAACACCCGCGCGCAAATGCGCAAGGTGCTGGCAGAAATCCAGGACGGCACCTTCGCACGTCAATGGATCGCCGAATATGCCGCCGGCAATGCCAATTACAAGGCGATGAAACAGGCCGATCTGGATCATCCGATCGAAACCGTGGGCAAGCAACTGCGCGCCAATATGCAATGGCTGAGCACCTCGCAAGCCGCCAATACCACCGCCAAACAGAGCGAGGCCGCGTAATGAACGGTGCCCGCTGGTTGGCGCAAGCCTTGGTTGCAGAAGGGGTGGACACGCTGTTCGGGTATCCGGGTGGCGCGATCATGCCGTTCTACGATGCGCTGTACGACGTGCCCGAACTCCAGCACGTGCTGGTTCGCCACGAACAAGGTGCCGCGTTTGCCGCCAATGGCTATGCGCGTGCCAGCGGGCGCGTGGGGGTGTGCGTGGCCACCTCCGGCCCGGGTGCCACCAACCTGTTCACTGGCATTGCCGATGCACTGGTGGACTCGGTGCCGATGGTGGCCATCACCGGACAGGTGCCCACCGGCTTGATGGGCACCGATGCATTCCAAGAACTCGACGTATTCGGGATGAGCTTCCCGATGGTCAAGCACAGCTTTCTGGCGCGTAGCGTGGACGAATTGCCAAACATTGTTGGTGAAGCCTTTCGCCTCGCCCGCAGTGGTCGCCCCGGGCCGGTGTTGATCGACCTGCCCAAGGATGTGCAAAACGCCGATGCCAGCCATCTGCCACCGCATGTGCCGCAGCCCATCGACGATGTCGAGGCGCCCAAGGATGCCTCGCTGCACGAAGCCTTGGCCTTGATCTCATTGGCCCAGCGGCCGGTGATCTACGGCGGTGGCGGCATTGCCCTGGGCGATGCCGTGCAGGACTTCCGTACCTTCGTGGATGCCACCCAAATCCCCACCGTGCTGACCCTGAAAGGCTTGGGCGCACTGTCATCCAAGCACCCGTTGAACTTGGGCATGCTGGGCATGCACGGCTCGCGCGCGGCCAATCTGGCCGTGCAAGAGGCCGATTTGCTGATTGTGGTGGGTGCGCGCTTTGATGACCGCGCCACCGGCAAACTGGCCGAGTTCGCGCCACATGCGCGTGTGGTGCATATGGATGTGGATGCCTGCGAAATCGGCAAATTGCGGGTGGCCGATGCCGGTGTGCGTGGCGATATTTGTACCACCTTGGCCAAGCTGACCTTGGCGTGTGCAGCGCATCTGCATGGCCGCAACGGCCCGGCACGCAAGGCCTGGCGCAGCCAATGCCAGCAACGTGCATTGCAATTTGCACCGCGCTACGACGCCCCTGGTGCCACCGTGTATGCGCCAGCCTTGTTGAAGCGGCTATCGGAAACTGCCGCCGATGCATTCGTGGTCTGCGATGTGGGTCAGCATCAAATGTGGGTGGCACAGCACTGGCAAATGCAGCACCCACGCAAACACCTGACTTCGGGCGCACTCGGCGCGATGGGCTTTGGCCTGCCGGCCGCCATCGGTGCGCAACTGCAAGACCGCACTGCGCAAGTGATCTGCGTCAGTGGCGATGGCTCGATCCAGATGAACATCCAGGAGCTGGCCACCCTGCGCCGCTACAACCTGCCGGTGAAGATCGTGCTGTTGGACAACCAGGCACTGGGCATGGTGCGGCAGTGGCAGGAGCTATTTTTCGAACAGCGTTATTCGGAAATCGACCTGTCCGACAACCCCGACTTCATCGCCTTGGCCACCGCCTTCGGCATCGAAGCCCTGCATGTGGATCGCGCCGGAGACGTGGATACCGCCATCGCCGCACTGCTGGCTGCAAAAGGCCCGGCACTGCTGCATGTGGCCATCGACACCACCGCCAATGTGTGGCCACTGGTGCCACCCAACCGCAATAACGCGCAAATGATCGACGACGCTTCCTCACCCAAAGAGACCCCCCATGCGCTACCAGCTTGAGTTGACCTTGCGTCGTGCCGAAGGTGCACTGACCCGCGTGCTGGGCACAGCCGAACGCCGCGGTTTTGCACCGCTGTCGGTGGATGGCCATGCGCATGCCGATGGCGAGCGCTGGCAGTTGCGCATGACGGTGGAAGGTGAACGCGAAGCCGAAGGCCTGCAACACCAGCTGGCCAAGCTCTACGACTGCCTTGCGGTCGAGGTGCAACCATGCGCGTAACCATGCACAGCGCAGTCTGCTGATGGAGCCCTCCGTAGCCATCGCCTCAGCTGTTTCTGCCAGTGATGTCCTGGCAGCACAGGCCCGTTTGCGCCGCTATCTGGACATTACCCCCACCCATTACGCCGAACGTTTTGGCTGCTGGTTGAAACTGGAAAACCTGCAGCGCACCGGCTCGTACAAAGTGCGCGGCGCGCTGAACGCGCTGCTGGCCGCGCGCGAACGTGGCGACAACCGCCCTACCATTGCCGCCTCGGCCGGCAACCACGCGCAAGGTTTGGCATGGGCGGCGTACCGGCTTGGCCTGCAAGCGATCACGGTGATGCCGCGCTGCGCACCGCAAACCAAGATTGCCGGCGTGGCGCATTGGGGCGCCACCGTGCGCTTGCATGGCGAGAGCTATGACGAAGCCAAAGCATTTGCCGCCGAGTTGGCCGCGCAGCACGACTACCGCCTGCTGTCGGCATTCGATGATCCCGACGTGATTGCCGGGCAAGGCACGGTGGGGCTGGAAATTGCCAGCGTGTTGTCGCCGGATGTGGTGATCGTGCCGATTGGCGGCGGCGGCCTGGCGGCGGGCGTGGTGCTGGCACTGAAATCACAAGGTGTGCGGGTGATCGGCGCGCAAGTGGAAGGCGTGGATGCAATGGCGCGCGCATTGCGTGGCGATGACCGCATCCTTGAGCCGGTGGCCACCTTGGCCGATGGCGTGAAAGTGAAAGAACCCGGACAACTGACCCGGCGCGTGCTGCGTGAGCTGCTGGATGATGTCGTTATCGTGCGCGAAGCCGAACTACGCGAAACCCTGGTGCGCTTGGCGCTGGAAGAACATGTAATTGCCGAAGGCGCGGGTGCGCTGGCGCTGGCCGCCGGCAAGCGCATCGCCGCCAAGCGCAAATGCGCGGTGGTGTCCGGCGGCAATCTGGATGCCGGCGTGCTGGCCAGCCTGCTGCAAGACGTGCGCCCGCGGCCGCCGCGCAAACCGCGCCAACGCAAACAGGAGCGACTTATGCCGCCGGCAGCGCTGCCAAGCGCACTGCCTGCCGGCTTGCTGTCCAGTCTTTCACATACCCTCCCAACGCCGCGCAAGCCGCGCGTTTCCCGCACAGAAGAGCTTCCCGCATGAACAGTCCCAACAACCGTATCCGCATTTTCGATACCAGCCTGCGCGACGGCGAACAATCGCCCGGCTTCACCATGAGCGGCGCGCAAAAAATCGCCTTCGCCCACGCCTTGGCCGAGCTGGGCGTGGACGTGATTGAAGCCGGTTTTCCCAATAGCTCGCCGGCCGACTACAGCGCGGTGCAGACCATCGCCCGCGATGTGCGCGGCGCGTCGATTGCCGCACTGGCACGCTGCCACGAAGGCGATATCGAAGCCTGCGCGCGCGCATTGGAGCGTGCCGAATCCCCACGCATCCACGTATTTATTTCCAGCAGCCCGCTGCATCGCCAATACAAATTGAACATGAGCCGCGAGCAAGTGATCGAGCACGCCATCATGGGCGTCACACTGGCACGCAAGCATGTGGATGATGTCGAGTTTTCGGCCGAAGATGCGTTTCGCACCGAGCGTGATTTTTTGGTGGCCGTATTCAACGCTGCGGTGGCTGCCGGCGCTACCACCTTGAATGTGCCCGATACCGTGGGCTACGCCACCCCGGATGAAATCCGTGAATTGTTCCGCTACCTGCGCGCCAATGTGCAAGGTGCCGAAGGCGTGGTGTTTAGCGCGCACTGCCACAACGATCTTGGGCTGGCGGTGGCCAACTCGCTGGCCGCCATTGAGGGCGGCGCGCGGCAAGTGGAGTGCACCATCAACGGCATCGGCGAACGCGCCGGCAATGCCGCGCTGGAAGAATTGGTGATGGCGCTGAAAGTGCGCCAAGGGTGGTACGGCGTGGACACCGGCATCACCACCCCCAAACTGCTGGACACCTCGCGCCTGCTGTCGCGCATCACCGGCATCCAAGTGCAGCGCAACAAAGCCATCGTCGGCTTGAATGCCTTTGCACATGAATCCGGCATCCATCAACACGGCATGCTGAAAAACCGCGACACCTACGAAATCATGCACCCGCAAGATGTGGGCTGGCCGGCATCGCAATTGGTGCTGGGCCGCCACAGTGGCCGTGCGGCGGTGGCCGACCGTCTGCGCGCATTAGGGCATGTATTGGACGATGCACAGCTGGATCTGGTCATCGCGCAGGCAAAGGCACTGACCCACACCCAGCATGTGGTGAGTGATGCCGACTTGCTGCGGCTGGTGGCCGGCGACCACGGTGATACCGGCTGGCGCATCGCTTCGATGAGTTTGATCGACGAGGGCCAACATACCCGTGCGCATGTGGAACTGTCGGATCCCGATGGCCACCGCGTCAAGCAGGATGCCAGCGGCGACGGCCCGATTGCGGCGCTGTTTGCCGCACTGGCCAAGGCCGCCGGTGTGGATTTCGAACTGGAAAGCTACGAAGTGCACAGCATGGGCATCGGCCGCGACGCCCGCGGCGAGGCCAACCTCAGCGCACGCATCGGCGGCGAAACGTTCAGCGGTCAAGGCACCAGCCGCGACGTGCTGGAAGCCTCCGCGATTGCCTGGCTGGAGGTTGCCAACCGCCTGCTGCGCAGCTATGCCATGCAGCGCGTACCGGCCTTCGCTTAATCCATTTTCCAGGGAACACCATGAAAGCCCATATTCTTGTCTTGCCAGGTGACGGCATCGGCCCGGAAGTCACCGCCGCTGCGGTCGAAGTGTTGCAATGCGTGGCCCAGCGCTTCGGCCATGAGTTCCAGTTTGATGAACAGTTGATCGGCGGTGCCGCCATCGACGCCACCGGCACGCCGCTGCCCGACGCGACGTTGCACGCCGCACAGCACGCCGATGCGGTGTTGCTGGGTGCCGTGGGCGGGCCCAAGTGGTCAGACCCCAATGCCAAGGTGCGCCCCGAGCAAGGCCTGCTGGCCATCCGCAAAGCACTGGGCTTGTATTCCAACCTGCGCCCGGTCAAACCGCACGCGGCCACGCTGGGCGCATCGCCCATCAAACCGCATCTGCTGCAAGGTGTGGATGTGATGGTGGTACGTGAACTCACCGGCGGCATTTATTTTGGCGAAAAAACCCGCAGCGCCACCGATGCCTCCGACCTGTGTCGCTACAGCGTTGTCGAAATCGAACGCGTGGTGCGCCACGCCGCCACCTTGGCGCGCAGCCGCAGCGGCAAACTGACCTCGGTGGATAAAGCCAATGTGCTGGAAACCTCACGCCTATGGCGCGACGTCACCAGCCGCGTGGTGCGCGAGGAATTTCCCGATGTCACGCTGGAGCATCAACTGGTCGATTCGATGGCGATGCATTTGCTGGCACGCCCGCGCGAGTACGACGTGATCGTCACCGAAAACATGTTTGGCGACATCCTTACCGACGAGGCGTCGATGCTGGCCGGCTCACTGGGCCTGCTGCCCAGTGCTTCACTGGGCGATGGCAAGGTCGGCATCTACGAACCCATCCACGGCAGCGCCCCCGACATCGCCGGCAAAGGCATCGCCAACCCCTACGCCACCAT
>NZ_CALMPC010000028.1:0-12794 GCF_937872235.1 uncultured Thermomonas sp. | reverse complement strand
CCTGCAATGCTGTCAGCTCGCCCTGCAAGGACTGCGCCCAGCTCGCTTTATCGTCGCGATCGGCTTCGGCCTGCTGATACAAGCCCTGCAATGTTGTCAGCTCGCCCTGCAAGGACTGCGCCCACGCCACCGCCTGTGCATGCTCATGGGTCAATTCACCGTGCCGCTGATGCAGTGCATGCAAGTCGTCATCCAACTGGCGTGACCACTGCCCTTGCATATCCAACTGCCCACGCATGGCGTCTGCATCCCGCTGCAACTGTTGCGCGTGGTTGCGGCTAGTTGCCAGCAACTCCGCATACGCGTCGACTAACGGCGCCAACGGTTGCATGTGTGCCGCAAAGGCATGCTCTATCCGGATACTGGCCGCTGGCTCGGGGAGCGTAGTCAGTAGCGGCAGCAGCGCCATCGCTGCAGCACTGTCTGCGGTGTCTGCCGTTTGGTGGTGGCGCAATTGCGGGTCAAGGAAAGCATCTATTTGACGGGCAACATCCGCGCTCGCGTGCAGCTCGACCCCCAACACTTGTGCAACCCTCTGCAGCTGTGTCCGCCAATCTGCCAGCAGCGCATCGTAACGCAACAACACTCGTCGACAGCCGCTGCTGGCGTGTACCGACTCCAGCAAATAGCGCGCCCACAGCAATTCGCCAATGGCAGGCGGCAAGCCATCTCGCCGTGCCAGCGAACCCACCACTTCCTTTGGTGGGCGCGACACCAACACCACGCGCAGCGCTACGCCGCAGCGTTCCAGCACACGCTGCCACAACGGCAGCAGACGACACAGGCGCGGGTCTTTGACCGCCCACAGCGAAACACCGGCAAAGTCGCGCTGCACGATCGCAACCAGCGCATCGAATGCCGTTTGCGCAGCCGCCGATGCCAGCCAATTGTCCGGCAATGGCCGCGGGTCATCCCAAGTGCGCTCCAGCGCAGCCAGCAAGCGCTCGTGCACCGCCACCACATCGGCATGCTCCCAGAACCCGGACGGGTTATCCGGGCCGGCCGGCATCAGGTTCTCTCCCAATGCCACGCCGTGCAGATTGAGCACACGTGTGAATGCCGAGGTGCCGCTGCGGTGCATCCCCAGCACCAACAAGGCTACTGGGGAAACCGTTACCGCCTGTATTTTTTTTACCTTGGCCATGCCACAGCAGTACGCAGGATCAATTCGGCTTCGCTACCGACGCAGGGAGCGGCGTAGCGGGTTGCGGCACTGCTGGCGCAGCTTTGAGAGGAGGCATCGCCGGTGACAAATCGAGCAACTCGAAGCGCTGACTCAACGAGCGGGTTAGTTCCGCCGTCTGATCATCGGATTCAAGGATATACGGCACGATCATCAGCACCATCTCGGTGCGATTGGTGCCATGGGTCTGCGACTTGAACAGGTTACCGAGAATCGGTACATCCTTGAGGAAGGGCACACCGCTATCCCCGGTGGTGCGGCGCTGGGACATCAGCCCGCCGATCAAGATCGCGCTGCCATCGCGCAGATTCAAACTGGTGGAGACCGATCGGTTGAAGATCGCCGGCGAATTGACCGACGAATCGGACCCTACCGGCAATGCTTCACTGACCTCTTGGCGCAGCTCGATATCGACCCGGTCATCCGAATACACCACCGGCTTGATGTTCAGCAGGATGCCGGTCTTGCGGTATTGGATGCTTTGGATGATGCCGGTGTTCCCGCCGGTCTGAATACCGGAGGTTGCCTGCGCACTGATGGTGGGTACTTCGGTACCAACATCGATACTCGCATCTTCGCCACTCTTCACCATCAAGCGCGGGGTGGACAGTACGGTGATGCGGTTCTTGCTGGCCAACGCGGTCAAGGTGGCGCGGGTTTCGCCGCCAATATCCAGCAAGTAACTCAAGCCAGATCCGCCGGTGGCTGCGGCCAATTTGCCGGAACTGATATTGCCGTTGAACTTGCCCAAGTCCGCATTGTGGGCCAACCACGACACCCCGAATTGCTGGTCGTCGGTCAACGTCACTTCCGCCACGGTGACTTCAATCATCACTTGCCGTGGCGCCTTGTCCATCTGCTGGATCAAGGGCAACAGCCGCCCCCAATCGGTAGCGCTGCCTTGGAAAATGACCGCATTGCGCGGCTCATCCAAGGTCAGTTTGCCACCGCTGAGATCACCACCCGATGTACTGCCCGAGGCCGTACTGGTGGCGGCAGCGGCGGGTGCAGCGATTTGCCCCACTTTGCTGCCATCGATGGCGTCGCGATCACTGCCTTTGCCACTCGATGAATTACCGCGAATTCCGGTGATGGTCTTGACCAACTCCGATGCTCGCGTGTTCTTCACCATGTAGTAGAACAGGCCATCGGTTCCGGCGGTGGGGTTGGGTTTGTCGATACTGCGCGCCCAGTCGATGGCGTGCTGCAAAATCTTGCGGTCGGACGAAAACACCAACACCGTATTGGCGGCACTGACCGGCAACACCAGGATGGCGGCACTGCCGCCACCGCCACTGGCATACACCGAGGCACCATAGCCTTCGGCGCTGAGTACATCAACCAAACGCTTGGACAATTCATCGGCCGATACAAACGCCGGCTCCAACCGCGCACTGGCACGCCCACGCATATACGGCTGATCAAACACCTTGATCGCGTCCAGCGCCTGCCGCACCAACTCCGGGCGCCCCATCAGCAACACCGCATTGCGGCTGTTGTCCGGCTGGATGCTCAACGCTTCGGATGATTTGAAGGCAACATTCAACAGGCTGATCACGTCGTTGACGCGCACTGATTGCAATTCCACCAGTTGAAATACCGGCCGATGACTGATCGGTACAGCGGGCAATGCACGCCCACTGACCACCAGCGGCGGCACGATGCCGGCCCCATCACGGGCGCGACTGAAGAACACCGTGCCGGAACTGAAATCGGTGGCCACGCCATAGTTGCGCAATACCTGTACCGCCAACCGATAAAACTCTTTCGGTGACTGCGGGCCTGCAGTGCGCAATGTAACCAGATCATTCATCTTCGAGACTTGCACATCCATCTGGAAACCCGCGCCCAGAATCTGTCCGAAGAATTCATTGATGAAGGCCGGAACCGGCATCCCTTCGATATTCACATTCACCGCGCCACCTTTCAGCGGCGGCATCGGTTCGCCTTGCACACCGGACACACTGGCCGCGCCACTCTCTGGAATGGCAGGGGTTTCGCCGACCGACAATGCCTGACGTGGCGGTGACGCGGCATTTTGTCCGAGCAATGCAGCGGCTTCCTGCTGCGTGCGGGTCGCGGTCGGTAACGGCTCAGGCAACACCAGGCGTGGCGTCGTGCAGGCGCCGGTCAACAGTGCGATACCGGTGGCAGCAAGGAGGGGACGGAGATTGTTCATGCCAGAGACTTGCCTGAAATTTGACGATATGAGGATGACGATTGGGCACCGTTACGCGGTGCTGTTGTGCCTTGGGGTGGCTTGCTTGGCGGCTCCACCGGTGCCACTGGTGCACTTGGCATGACCACAGTCGGCTTGTCGGTACCCGCAGCTGGTGTAACAGGTTTGCCATCCGGACCAATGCACCCTTCAGGGTCGGGGTGCACGCTGTTTTGATACAACGACTTCACCCGCTTGCAGTCATCCTTGGTAACCCAGATGCGGTCACGAGTGACGGCGTTGAGCACGGCACCATCGGGTAGTTTTTCGCCAACCCTCACCCAGGTTTGCACGGGCTGACCTTGCTTGCCGGCCTCGCTCACCGACACCTGCACCACAGGGCTGGTAACGATTCCGGTCAGCGTCCACGTCGCCTGTTTTTTCTCGGCACCACGCTGGCCTGGCATCAGCAAATCACCCCAAAACTTGGCGCTGCGCACCGCTTGATAAGTGTTGTCACTGAAACGCTTGAGCGCCTGTGCATTGGGTAGCGACCATGTGGCTTCCTCCGCCTTGGGCGGATCGGCGGCGCGGATCGGCAGAAACAAGCCCACCACGGTACCCATGATCGCGCCCGCCACCACCGCAACCGGCATGGGTTTGCGCTGCAACAGATCAACCAGCGCCATTGCTTGCCCCCTGCGGCTTACCTGTGCCCACGCGGTAATACGCCGCCAGCGTCAGCGACATATTGGGCAGTCCTTGCACGAAAGTGAAGGACAACTCTTCCACCGTGACCAAGCGGTCTGAATCTTCCAGGCGGCGCAAAATTTCCAGCATCTGCGGCTGGCTGAGGACACCGCGCAAGGTCACCGGAATCTTCCATACGCCTGGCTGGCCAGTGACTTCTGCCGGCGGCCGCGCCTCACTGGTCAACTTGTTGCCAAACGCCGTCATCAACTGCCGCACCATCGTCTGCGCTTCTGCTTGCGCAAGGCCGATGGTGGCTGCATTCGGAATTTCCGCCTGCAACGCTTTTTCCGCTGCCTTGGCATTTTGCGCGCGCCCCAACCAGTGTTCCTGTCCGGCCAATGCACTCATTTTGTAGAGCTGCAATGTGCGCTGCTGATATTGCGCATGCAGATCGCTGCGCCAATCCATCAGCACCAGACACAGATAGAGGAACCCCACTGCAGCGGCGGCCATCACCCCGATGCGCAGCCGCAGATTGCCGCGCCATTCTTCGCGCATCCCGCGCAAACGCACACTCGCCATGCCCGCACTCATTTGCCTGACCCCTTGCCGGATGCGCGCACCACATGCGCCTTGACGACCACGCTATTGGGCTGTTTGCCCAATTCCGCAGTGACATCCGTAAACCGTTTCGAAGCCTCCCAGGCCGTCACTATCGCGCGCGGATCGGGGTTGACCATGCGTGCCGTGACTTCCAGCGTGCGCGCATCGGGCACCTTCCATTCCAGCAATTGCCACTGCCCGCGCATCAAGCCTGAGACCAGCCCCATCAATTCGATCTGTCCGGCCGGCGGGCGCAACGCCAACCGCGCATCAATCGCGGCACGCGCTTGCAATGCGTCATCGCGGGCGGTGATGATTTTATCCAGCACTTGTTCCTGCTCTGCGATTTGCTTGTCAACCTGCCAAATCGAGATTTTCAGCGCCACCACCCCCACCAGCAGCGCCATCAACACCGCCGTTGCAATGCCGGCTGCCGCCAATGCCAAATAGCCGCGGTAGTGGCCAAAGGCTTCGCGAATATCCGGGCTGCCCGACGCCGCCCACGGCTGTGCCTGCAATTCCGGCACCAGGATGTCCGGGGCGGCAGCGGCTGGTGACAGCCCGGCACCACGCCGAAATTCGTTCCACTCGGCCAATTCTGGCAGTTCGCTCCACCAGCGCGACGCCACCATCACGTTGTCGCGCCAGACCCGGCCTTCCAGCCCTTCATCCAGTTGCACCAGCTGTTCACCGCTGACTTGCGGTGCACCACGGAACATCGATTCGGGTAACACTCGGCGGGGTTGCGGCAACGCCATGCCGTCGGGCCCAGCCAGCACCCGCCCACGCGACCATGCCCACGCCATTGCACGGTCACCCACCCACTCCACATGCGATTGGGTGTCGGCAAACGGCGACCAGCGCGCCAGTGCCATCTCCACGAAGCCTTTGCGCTTGCGGGCAGGTACGGCAGCGCCATCCAGTACCGTGTAGGCACACAGATGCCGCGCCAGCAGCCATTCCTGGCCATTGCCGCCTTCGCTCAGCTGACGCAGGCCATTACTGCCGCGCAGCCACCGGCTTGCGGAAAAGCCGCGAACGAACCGGTTCAGCAACGGCATCCGTTGCCGGGGCTTGGGATTGGATAAGCTCATAGTCCTCACGCCAGGGGCGACCCTTGTCCTCGATCGGGGTCATCGACCAATGCATCAATGTCACCTGTCCCCCATGCGAAGGCCACAGCTTCAAAGTGCCAGACGCCGCAGGATACACGGCCACCGGGGCCTCCATCGACTTTTCCAGTCCGATGAACTCAGAAAACGCCACCGCGCTCAGGAACGGTTGAACTTTGCGGAACGCAATGGCGCGCGCCGCTTTCTCCGCATCCATGCCGTCAATCGTCAGCAATACCCGCGCCGGGGCCGTATTTACATTGATGATGGAGGCCGGCTCCACCGTCAGTGTCGAGGTGATTTCGGCCGGGCTCAAGAACGACAAGGCCTGCTGCCAGCCAATCACCCGCATCAACTCCATCGGCGTGGCCACTGGCAGATTGGTGGGCGGTGCCATCCCTGCGGCAATGTAGCCTTCGGCTTCCATACTGTTGAGCCGGTACAAATTGTCGCGATCCTGATAGTCCATCAAGCGATTGAACAGCGCGCCTGCCGACACTGGCCGTGGCTGCCCCCCTTGCGCCAATAGTTTTTCCAGCTTGTCAGGGGGGTTCCAGTTCACCCCGAACAGGCCGTAATCGTCTTGCAAGGCAAAACGTGCGCCGCCTAAACCTTGGTTGGCGCGACCGTCCAGCGCCACTTCATTGCCAATCGGCAACCACGACTCCAGATCGGCATCACTGACCGCCGGGCGCACGCCATCCTCACCGCCGGAAACCATGTTATCCACGGTCAGCCCGCCCAAGGTCATGCGTTGGGTGCTGAGCAGATACAGCGCGGTTGCACGGGTGCTATCCATGTCCAACGCGTCCTGCATCGCCTGTGCCCGCTGCCGTGACTGTTCCAGCAAGCGCGAGGTGACTGCCGCGATGGAGCCGGCCAACAGGCCCAGTACCACCAGCATGGCCAACACCAGCACCAGCACGAACCCGGATTGGTGACGATGCCCCTTCATTCCATGGTCTGCTCATCGCCATACAAGCGCTTGGGTGGCAGCAACGGGCCCAACACTGCTGCCAGTTGCGACACGCCATCACCGCGCCCCTCGCGCACCAGCCCGATCAGCGCCGGCAAGCCTTCGGGGTCAATCAAGCCCAACTGCGGCGGCCAGCGATCGGTCTGCTTCAAGGTCGCATCGACATAAATGAAATGCGCCCCGGCAGCACCCTGCAAAGGCAAGCTCCAGCGCTCCTTGCCGGCCTCCGCATACACCACTTCGGTGCCGCCATCGCTGGTCTTGCGCAGGCTCCACGCGATTTGTGTGGGCGTGCCTTCCTGCGCATACAACGGGTTCAACGTGGTGCCGGAAAACTGCTCGGCGCTGCCATCCAAATGCAATTTTGGTGCGGCATACAGGCCATGCACACTGTCGCGGAACCACGATTGGAACAAGGCCTGGCGGTCGATCAGCCCGGCCTGCGCTTGCACCCGTTCCCGCGCCACCCGATAGCTGCCCAGCATCTGGAACATCAGCATGGTGGCGAACGAAATCAACACCAGCGTCACCAGCATCTCCATCAAGGTGAAGCCAGCCACGGCATTGCGGCGTTGCACGATGCGCCTGATCACATGTCCACCGGCGTGGCCATCACCTGCTTCCAACCCACTTGCCGCACCTGGAACGTTTGCAGCAACTGGCCATTGCGCGACACCCGCACGCTGACCTCGTACAGGCCCACCACGAAAATTCCTGGCCGCCCCGACTGCACCACATTCGGCTTGGCCGGCTCCAACAGTGCACTGATCCAGCTGACTTTCAAATCCCCCACCTGACGCTCCCCAACCGGGGTATCCATCGGGTTGGTGCGCCGAATCAGATCCAGCGCCGAGTGCATGGTCAGCTCCAATTGCTGCCGCGCACGGATTCGGTCAAGGGTGATGATATTGGTGGACAACCAGCCATACAGCGCCAGTGCCCCCATGGTGAACACCACCAGCGCCACGATGGCTTCCAGCAAGGTAAAGCCGGCTTGCGCGCGCCGCATCACGGCGTAATCACCGGATCACAGAACGGTGCCGTAACCTTGATGTTGCGCACGCCGTAGGTATTGCCCACGGCCAGCTCGCCAGCGCTGCACACGCCACTACCCGCTACCGTCATCGCGGTGGGTGCCGTCAGCGTCCAACCGTCCTCAATGGTCAATGGCGGGGGTTTGGATGCCAGTGTTTTATCGTCGATGACAATCGTTTTGCCATTGGCCCGCGCCACGCCGGGCAGTGCGCGAATCTGGTCGAGCACTGCATCCATCGCCGCCTGTCGGCGCCAACTGTCGATGCCATGCAGCATCGATGGCACCACCATCGCCGTGACCAAGCCCAACAGCGCCAGCACCACGATCATTTCCAGCAAGGTAAACCCGGCGTGACGCATCGTTGCCGGTTACTGCGGGTTGGCCGTTGTTTGGCCCGGCAAGTAGCCCACATCAGCATCTTGCCCTTGACCACCGGGTTTGCCGTCGGCACCGAACGAGTACAGGGTGAATGGATTGTTGCCGCTGGGCTGCGGCGAATATTGATAAGGCTGACCCCACGGGTCGCTTGGTACCGCCTCGTCCAGATACGGCCCGGCCCAACCGCGTGCGGCATCGGCATTGGCCGGTTTATTGGTCAGCAGCAGCAAACCTTCTTGTTCGGTCGGCCAGCGGCTGATATCCAGGCGCATCGTCTGCAACGCACCGCGCAGCATCTTCACCTGCGTTTGCGCCGTCTGCACCTTGGCCTTGTCGGCCTGCCCGAACAGGCGCGGCCCGACCAAGCCCATGATCAGGCCGATGATGACCAGCACCACGATCATTTCCAGCAGGGTGAAACCTGCCTGGTGCGGAAGGGATTGCATATTGCGCTGTCGCATCGAGGAGTCCTGTTGATTCAAGTTGGCGCTGAATGTGTTGCTGCAGATGCCGCTAAACCGCGAGGTCATTGGCGCTGGTAATGGCCAGAATCACGCCTAGGATAATCGTGCCGATCACGCTGCCGATCACCAAAATGGCAATCGGTTCCAGCAGGATCAGTACCCGTTTCATGCGGTTGCGCCCGGCCTCTTCATACAGCTTGGCCAATGAATCCAGCATGGATGCCAATTTGCCGGAGCGCTCGCCCACCCGCACCAGGTTGTAACCGGTGGCGGTCAGCGCATCGTGATCCTCCAGCGCATCGGCCAAGGATGCCCCGCCGCGCACCGCGCGCGCCACCTCGCCCATGCGGGCGCGCCGCTGCGGTAACTGCAAGCCGGCCTGGGCCAATTCCAGGCCACGCATCAACGGCACCTTGTTGCCCAATAGCGCGCCCAGCACCTTGGCCCAGCGCGCCGTGTCGGCCTCCACCAGCCACGGCCCCACCACCGGCCAGCGCGACAATTTATCCATCGCCGCCGCGCGTAATTCCGGTTTGCGCAGTGCCCAAGTGGTCCCCATCGCTGCCAGCACCAGCAGCACCGACAACAGCCCAAAGTTGGCCCGCGTCCAAGTGCCCGCGTGCAGCACCAGCCACGCCAGCAATGGCAGATCCTTGGCGTGCTGCAACAACGACGCAAACTTGGGCACCACGAAAACAAACATGATCGCAACCGCCGCCACCCCGGCCATGACCAGCACCGCCGGGTAGATCAGCGCATTGCGCATTTCGTTGCGTAACTGCTGCTCGTATTCCAGCTGGGTGGAAGCATCGCGCAGGGCGCGCCCCAGCTCACCGGTCAATTCACCCGCACGCGCCAGCTGGATCACGTACTCGGGCAAGGGCAGCCCGCATTTGGCCAACGTGGCGGAAAATGCCTGGCCGCGCTGCAAATCGCGTGACATGGTGGCAAACGCGGCCACGATTTTGGGATGGTGCGCGCCCACCGCCTGGCTGCCCACTGCGTCGGCAATGCTGACCCCGGAGGTCAGCATGGTGGCCAATTCCTGCAACGCCAAAATCACATCGGCATGCCGCAGCCGGCCGCGCTGGGTGCGTCCAGTGGATTCGCCGGAGCGGATTTCGACCACCGACAAGCCACGCCGCTCCAACTGGCGCGCCGCGTCGCGCTCGCTGTCGGCACGCAACATGCCTTCCAGGCTCACGCCTTGCGCATTCAGGACTTGATAGTGAAATCTGGGCATCGGTCAGTCTCAGCTCCCCGCCACGCGCAGCACTTCTTCCACCGTGGTCAACCCTTGCCATGCCTTCAGCAAGCCATCGTCGCGCAGGAACCGGCAACCTTCCTCGCGCGCCAGTTTTTTCATGTCATTGACCGAAGCGCCACTGACGATCAAATGCTGCATCGGCTCGCTCACCGGCACCAGCTCATAAATGCCCAAGCGCCCGCGATACCCGGTATTCATGCACTGGCTGCACCCCACCGCGCTCATCCAGCGCGGGGCCACGCCGGGCAACACCTTCTCGGCAAACACCCGCGCCTCGGCTTCAATCTCGGCCGGCACCGGATGCGGCCGCGTGCAATGCGGGCACAGCCTGCGCACCAAGCGCTGCGCCTGCACGGCGCGCACGGGGGTGGCCACCAGGAAAGGCTCCACGCCCATGTCCACCAGGCGCGTGAACGCGCTGATGGCATCGTTGGTGTGCAATGTACTCAACACCAAATGCCCGGTCAGCGCGGC
The DNA here is from genome assembly GCF_937872235.1 of uncultured Thermomonas sp. NCBI lineage: Bacteria > Pseudomonadati > Pseudomonadota > Gammaproteobacteria > Lysobacterales > Lysobacteraceae > Thermomonas > uncultured Thermomonas sp. The sequence continues at coordinate 2,450 of NZ_CALMPC010000028.1, read as the reverse complement.
CTGCACGGCAATTTCGGCGGTTTCCAGATCGCGGATTTCACCGATCATGATCACGTCGGGGTCTTGCCGCAAAATCGAGCGCAGCGCATTGGCGAACGTGAGCCCAATCTCCGGGTGCGCTTGAATCTGGGTGATCGCCGGCAGCTGGAACTCCACCGGGTCTTCCACCGTGATGATTTTTTTCAGCCCGTCATTGGCCGCTGCCAGCGCCGCGTACAAGGTGGTGGATTTACCCGAACCGGTGGGGCCGGTGACCAACACAATCCCGTTGGCCTCGGCGGTCCAGGCTTTCATCAAGGCCAAATGGTCGGCTTCGAAGCCCAGTCGTTCCAGCCCCAGCTCCTTGCGTTCCTTGGGCAGCAGACGCATCACGATGGATTCGCCATGCACGCCCGGCAAGGCCGACACACGAATATCCATTTCCTGCCCGCCCACGCGGGTGGACATGCGCCCGTCCTGCGGCAGGCGGCGCTCGGCAATGTCCATGCCGGAAATCAGTTTCAAGCGCGACGCCACCGCGTCAAAGCGGTCACGCGGCAAGCTCAGGCGGTTGTGCAAGACACCGTCGATGCGGAAACGCACGCTGAAGGTACGCTCTTCCGGCTCCAAATGGATATCTGATGCCCGTTGTTCTACTGCCTGCGCCATCAGATTGCTGACCAGCTCCACCACCGGCGCTTCTTCGGCCATCGCGCGCAGTTGCTGCTCATCGCCGCCGCCAAAAAAATCATCCGCACGCGCACTGTGTGCCAGCCCGTCCAGCATCCGCTCCAGATCCTGCGCCCGACACAAGCACCAATGCACCTTGCGTCCCGGATAGGCGTGCTGCATGGCTTCACGCAAGGTCGGCAGCAGCGGGTCACGCGCCGCGCACAGCAGATCATTGCCCTCTCCCGGCCATACCAGCACCTGCTGATCCAGCAACCAGTCGATGCCGGTCGTGGCCTGCCCTGCGGTCAGCCGCAGCATGTCCTCGTCTGGCAGCGGCACCTCGGCGCCCATCAGCGGCAAGCCCAATTGCCGGCCCAGCACTTGCAGCAAGTTGTCCTCGCTGACCGCACCAATGCGCATCAACACACTGCCCAGCCGGCCGCCGATTTTTTCCTGCAACGCCAGCCCGCGCTCCAGGTCGGCCTCGCCCAGCAAACCGGCGTCCAGCAGCAACTCGCCCAGCAAGCGGTCGCGCGGGGCTGCGCGCAGTGCAACATCAGAGGACATCAGCGAATCCTTTCTTGAATTTGGTAAATGCCCACAGGCCGAACGCATACGCGACCACGGCAACCAACGAATACTGTGCCAGAGTCTGCCAGTCTGGCCACTGACCGTCGAACAATACGCGGCGAATCTGTTCCACCGGAATGGTGATCGGGTTCAGCGCCAACCACGGCTGCGCCAGTGCCGGCATCGCCTGGCGCGGGTAAAACACCGGCCCCAGAAACATGCACACCATCACCAGCGGCCCAACCAATTGGGTCAGGTCGCGCAAATACACCCCCAGCGCGGCCAGCAACCAGCACAGCCCCAACAGCAGCAGGGCATAGGGCAGCACGATCAAGGGCAGCGCCAGCACCGTCGGCGACAAACCGGTGCCCCAGACGGCATTCAGCACCACCAGCACCAGCAGCGCCATCAGCGCATGGAACAACGCGGTCAACAGCGCCACCCAGCCCAACACTTCCAGAGGAAATACCACCTTGGTGACATAATTGGGCTGCCCGGTAACCAAGGTGGGCGCACGTTGCAGCAATTCGGCCAACAGCCCGTGCACCACCATCCCGGCCAGCAGTCGCAGCGCAAACATGCCCATGCCCTGCGCTTCGGCACCCGGCCAGCGGGTGGGGGCCACCACGCCAAACACAAAGGTAAACACCGCCAGCATCAGCAGCGGTGTCAGCAGGGCCCACAGCCCCCCCAGCAGCGAGCCACGGTAGCGACCGCTGATGTCGCGCCAGCTCAGAATGCGGATCAGCGCGGCATGCCGCCACGGGTGGACAAACACATTGGGCAAGTTCAAAACTCCAGGCAGACGCCGCGCACTTCGGCGCGTAATAGAGTACTAAAGAGATCGCACTCGCAACGCCAAGGCATGGGTGTTTGGCGATCGGACTAGGCCACAAAGCCTAGCGTTTGCCGCATTCATATTGCGCTGCCCCCCACCCCCCCGCATCTACGGGGATTGACGCACCCTGAACATTGGGTTAGCGTCCGCACTGCAACTTGATCAACTAGGGGAGCAGGGGGGTTTGCGTCCGGTTCATACCGCCGCAGGTTCGTCAAAAGATTCATCAGAATTCAAGCAAGCCTAGAAGAAGCCGGATGCCGGAGGCCCAGCCTCTTGGTACCGGGCATGGGCCGTGCAGCCGGAGCAAGTTGCAATCAACCGTTTTATAAACTGACAGGAGTTAGTTAGACATGTCTAGCATGAAGAAGAACGTCCTCGCCGTTGCCCT